>JAATGX010000175.1 GCA_015688915.1 Desulfuromonadales bacterium | reverse complement strand
GGAGGGTATGGCGGACAAGCCGGCCGTGTTCGACCTGTTCTTCCGCAGCAACCCCTTCGAGGGGGGCTATGCCGTGTTTGCCGGGCTGGAGCCCGCGCTGGACATGCTGGAACAACTGCGCTTCGGAGCGGAGGAGCTGGACTACCTCCGGGGGCTGGGGCTGTTCAAGCCGCGCTTTATGGAGTTTTTGCGGGAGTTCCGTTTCACGGGCAGGATAACCGCGCCGCCGGAGGGGACGGTGGTTTTCGGCAACGAGCCGCTTCTGACCGTGGAGGCTACCCTGGCCGAGGCCCAGTTCGTGGAGACGGCCCTGCTCACCGTCATCAACTTCCAGACCCTGATCGCCACCAAGTCGGCCCGGATCTGCCATGCCGCCGACGGGGCCGAGGTGATCGAGTTCGGCCTGCGCCGGGCCCAGGGGGCGGATGGCGGGCTGTCGGCCTCGCGAGCCGCCTGCGTGGGGGGCGTGCAGGGCACCAGCAACCTGCTGGCCGGCATGGCCTATGGCCTGCCGGTGCGGGGCACCCATGCCCATAGCTGGGTGCAGGCGTTCCCGGACGAGTTGACCGCTTTCCGCGCCTACGCAGGCGTCTTCCCTGACAGCACCATCCTGCTGGCGGATACCTACGACACCCTGAAGAGCGGCCTCCCCAACAGCATCACCGTGGCCCGGGAGTTACGGGAACAGGGGCACGAACTGCGCGGCATCCGCATCGACTCGGGCGACCTGGCCTATCTCTCCCGCGAGGCCCGGGCCATGCTGGACGACGCCGGGTTCAACGGTGTCAGGATCGTGGTCTCCAACGATCTGGATGAGCAGGTGATCGAGTCGGTGCGCGCCGAAGGGGGCCGGGTGGACATCTACGGCGTCGGCACCAAGTTGGCCACCGGTGCCGGGCCCGGGGGCGGGGCGCTGGGCGGGGTCTACAAGTTGGTGGAGATCGAGGGACAACCGAAACTCAAGGTGACCAGCGACATGGCCAAGGCGACCCTGCCGGGGAGGAAACGGTTGCTGCGGGCGTTCAACCCGGACGGCGGTTTCATCAAGGACGTGATCTGCCTGGAGACGGACGATGTCCGGGGGGGCGACACGGTCCATGACCCCACCAACCCGCTTCAGCACAAAGTCCTTCCCGAGAATGCACGCTTTACGGACTTGCGTCGGATAGTCATGGAGGCGGGCCGGCGGACGCACGGTTCGGAACCGCTGGCAACCATGGCGGAGCGATGCAAGCGGGAACTGGCGCTGCTGCCGACGGGCTGCCTGCGTTTTGTCAACCCGCACCGCTACAAGGTGTCCCTGTCCGGCCGGTTGAACGACCTGCGGATCGGGCTGATCGATGGGTTGGGGAAGAAGGGGGAATGAACGTGGAGAGGGATGCGGCGCTTCTGATCGTGGATGTGCAGAACGATTTCTGCCCCAACGGCGCCCTGCCGGTGCCGCAGGGGGACCGGGTGGTGGCGCCGCTCAGCCGGGCGGCGGAGCGGTTCGCGCTGGAGGGTCTGCCGGTGCTGGCCAGCCGCGACTGGCATCCGACCGTGACGAAACATTTTCAACCGTATGGCGGGTCCTGGCCGGTCCATTGCGTGCAGGGGAGTGAAGGCGCCGCTTTCCATCCCGGTCTGCGCCTGCCGCCGGAGACCGTGGTGATCTCCAAGGGGATCGATCCGGAGTTGGACGGCTATTCGGCCTTCGAGGCGGTGACGGACAACGGTACCCCGCTGGCTGAACTGCTGGCGGGCCTGGGGGTGCGGCGGCTCTACGTGGGGGGGCTGGCCACCGACTATTGCGTGCGTTCATCTGTGCTGGACGCCCTGCGGCTCGGCTTCGAGGTCACGGTGCTGACCGACGGGATTGCCGGGGTAGAGGTGAATCCGGGCGATTCGGAACGGGCGCTGGAGGAGATGGAACGGGCAGGGGCTCGCTTCTGCGGGGTTTCAGCATGCACCGTCCGCAACGAGGGGGGGCGGGACCCCGTGCAGCAGGGTTGACAGTAGAAAACGGGGTCCCTGCGTTGTGTATTTTTCTGTCCTGTAGATGCGCTTGGGACCTGCTACGACACGGCAAAATTTGTATTTCTTTTACAATGCTGCAACAGCATTGTCTAGAAAAGGCTGATACACTCGCCACACGTAAATTCCCGCCGTTCCTGAAGAGGTATCGAATGCGGAATGGTGTCTCAGCGGGGGGAGAACATGAATTCAAGACCATATTCTGAAAAGATCATTGCGTCCAAGGAGGACGATGAAGCGGCAATCCTGTCCATTTTTACCGACATAAAAACGAACAGACCGAATATCCCTTTCTCTTTCCTGAATGTCTACAAGGAACTCCCCGTCAGTAACGACGCCTCGATATTCGACATCAAGGGCAAGAGTGTCGAATTCAAGACCTGCGCGCTACAGATCGCCGCAATCCATCAAAATATGGAAACCCTCATCCAGGCCCCCTTTCTCAACACGAACGTGCTCGGCAGAGTGGTCTATCTCGACAGCATCCACCAATTGGTGTCGCTGAGCGATTTTTCCTATGCGGACGTCCATTTCAACAAGCGTTCAGCGGTTCGTGTGCGTTTGAAGACCCCGCTCAACGTGAACCTTTCCGTGGATGGCAACCGATTATCCGGCATGATCCGCGACATCTCGTTGCAGGGTTGTTGCGTGACCACACCTGCCGGTGCCCAGCTTGAAAAGGCACATGACATCGCACTTCATCTCAAACTCATGCATGACAACAAGATTCTGGAGGCCTCCGTGCCTACCCGTCTCATAAGGATACATGGCGCTCCAATGTATAACTGTGCCATGATGTTCGAACATACCTCCGAGACGGAGCGAGTCCTGGCGATCTTCGTCTATCAGCGTCAGCTTGAAATCATCCGGGAATTGAAGGAGAAATGCTGAGTACCTCGAGGAGTCCTCTCAGACATGGAGCCGGTCACCCCACCGTTTTCCTGAACCTCTCCACCGCCACCAGCAGCACAACAACGCCGATGGCTGCCAGGGCGACCAGTTGCTGCCACAGCGCCCCGATCCCCACCCCTTTCAGAAAAATCCCCCGAATGACCACCATGTAGTAGCGCAACGGGTTGAACAGGGTCAGCCACTGTACCGGCAGAGGCATGTTCTCGATAGGAAAGGCGAATCCGGACAGGAGCATGGCCGGGAAGATGATGAAAAAGGCGGTCATCATGGCCTGCTGCTGGGTGCGGCTGACGGTGGAGATCAGGAGCCCGATCCCCAGGGAACTCATGAGGAACAGGGTGGTGGCCAGGAACAGCAGCGTCAGGCTGCCACGCACCGGCACGTCGAACACCAGCCACCCCACCAGGCTGATCAGGGCCACATCGATGTAGCCGATCAGCACAAAGGGGAGGGTCTTGCCCAGGATGAACTCCCCCTTGCGGATCGGGGTGACGATCACCTGTTCGATGGTGCCGATCTCCTTCTCCCGCACCACGGCCATGGAGGAGAGCAGCATGGTGATGACGAACAGGATGTTGGTGATCACCGCCGGCACGTAGAAGGGAGGGCTTTCCAGGTTAGGGTTGAACCAGGCCCGCTCAGCCAGCTCCACCCGGCCGATGCGAGGCGGCAATCCCAGATGGCGGGCGGCGTAGGCGTCTTGCAGGTTGGTGTTGTAGGTGCCGGCCAGCCGTGCCAGGTAGCCCATGATCACCCCGGCGGTGTTGGAGTCCGTGCCGTCCAGCAACGCCTGCATCGGCGCGATGTCGCCCCGGCGCAGCTTTTCGGCGAAGCCGTGCTCAATCACCAGCACGAGCTTGACCGTTCCCCGGTCAAGCAGGGAACGGGCCTCGCTGTCGCGGCCTATGCGGTCCTTCAGGCGGAAGTGCCCCGAAGAGAACAGGGTTGCCGCCAATTCGCGGCTCTCGCTGCTGTTGTCCCGGTCCAGAACCGCGGTGGCGATGTTCTTCACGTCCATGTCGACCGCATAGCCGAAGATGATCGTCTGCAGGGCAGGGATGACGAACAGCACGATCCGCATGCGCGGGTCGCGGAAGGCCTGGATGAACTCCTTGATCAGCATGGCGCGGAGGCGTTCGAACATTCAGGCAACCTTCTTTCGGAATTTCTGCACCGTCACTGTCATCATCACCACTCCGAAGTTCATGTGGCTGGTGGATGATACTACCGACCCTGTATCAGTATTTCAAGACATTACAAAAAGGAGGCAGACATCTATGGTAGTATTAATTTGAAACCGTTTCAATCAACGGAATGATAATGACCAACACCGGAATCAGTAGGGGTTTCCCGACCACATGCACCAAGGGTGCATGGACCGACAATCTCAAGGAGAAATGACAAATGGACAACAAGATTGCGATTATTACCGGAGGCAGCCGTGGGCTCGGTGCAAATGCTGCGCTGAAACTTGCGGCCAAAGGGGTGGACCTGATCCTGACGTACAAGCGCGATGCCGATGCAGCCAATGCAGTCGTCTCCCGTGCGAACGAGTTGGGTGTCAAGGCCGTTGCTTTACCGTTGGACGCGGGCCGGATATCGAGCTTTACAGCCTTTACCGCCCAGGTGAAAGAAGCATTGGAAGTTCAGTGGGGACGCAAGCAGTTCGATTTTCTCGTCAACAACGCGGGCATGGGGGTTCATGCAGGGTTTGCCGAGACAACCGAGGGACAGTTCGACGAGCTCATGAACGTGCATCTGAAAGGGGTGTACTTCCTTACCCAGGCGCTGTTGCCGCTCTTGTCGGATGGTGGACGTATCCTCAATGTTTCGTCGGGGCTTGCCCGGTTTGCCCTGCCCGGCTATTCCGCGTATGCCGCCATGAAGGGTGCCGTTGAAGTCCTGACCAGGTATCTTGCCAAGGAGCTCGGGCCACGCGGTATTTCGGTGAATGTCCTGGCTCCCGGCGCAATTGAAACGGATTTCGGTGGAGGAGTGGTACGAGACAACCAGGAGGTCAACGCCTTCGTCGCCTCTCAGACCGCACTCGGCCGTGTCGGCCGTCCGGACGATATTGGCGATGTTATCGCGGCGCTGCTGTCCGACGAGTGCAGGTGGGTCAACGGCCAGCGCATCGAGGCATCGGGCGGCATGTTTCTGTAAGGGACTCGGAATTGGCCGATGTACCAAGTTTCATCATGGCTTCTTCAACCCGATCGGCTGCGATCTTGGGCCAAACATCAGGGTGCTTGCTTCCGAGTGAGCACCCTACTTTTTTGTGCGTACTGGACATGATCGCAGTTTGTCATATATTCGTACAAAAAGCGGGTGGCCGCTCGGCCCGAACTAATGCCATCCTATTCTGGACGCTTGGCAGCCGCATGATTCAACAAGGAGGATACCGTATGTTTGCAGTGTATGCCGACAGGGGAATGCCGATAATCCGCTGTCCGCGCTGAGGATCGGGGAGCAGCCGGAACCCGAAGTTCCCGAAGGATGGGTGCGGGTGAAGATTACTCATGCCAGCCTGAACCGGCACGACCTCTTTACCCTGCGCGGAATCACGGCTCACCCGGAAGGGATTGCGTTTCCGATTATCCTGGGCAATGACGGGGCGGGCACGCTCGAAGACGGAACTCCGGTCGTCATCTATCCCGTGATGGGAAGCGACGACTGGCAAGACGACGAAACCCTGGACCCGCACTGGCATATCTTCAGCGAGTTCGTGCCCGGCACCTTTGCCGATTATGCCGTGGTGCCGAAGCGCAACGCTATCGTACTGCTGGCAGGCATATCG
>JAATGX010000273.1 GCA_015688915.1 Desulfuromonadales bacterium | reverse complement strand
CGGGGCCGACGCCCTGTCGCTGATCAACACCCTGACCGGCATGGCCATTGACCTGAACCGCCGCAGACCGGTGCTGGCCAACATCACCGGGGGTTTTTCCGGCCCCGCAATCAAGCCGATTGCCCTGCGCATGGTCTGGCATGTGGCGCGGGCGGTCGATGTGCCCATCATCGGCTTTGGCGGTATCATGAACGCCGTTGATGCCTTGGAATTCATCCTGGCCGGGGCCACGGCGATTCAGGTGGGTACGGCCAGCTTCAACAACCCGTCGGCCGCCCAGGAGATCGCCGCGGGGATGGAAACCTGGCTGGCGGAGAACGGCGTGGAGAATGTGAAAAGCCTGATCGGCGCTTTGGAAACCTGATCTCACCAGAGACGAAGTGCCTACCCAGGAGTGATGATGCCGCAAAAAGAGATCGTCCCCCACATCTGGCATGGACTCTCATTGTAAACAGAATTTCACCACGGAAGCACATGCAGTGCTGGTGACTGCCCCGGTCTTCAAAACCGGTGAGGGGGATGAGAAATCTCCTTGGCAGGTTCGATTCCTGTGTGCTTCCGCCAAATTATCCCTCCGACCGGCTGATCCGGTCGCAACGATATGTTCAGAGCCCTTATGGTCCGATGGGATACGCCATATCGAAGTTCCTTTTGTAAGCCACCCTCAGTTTTTTGCTTAAGCTATTCAAAAAAAATCCGATAATCTTAACAAGATTATAATTATTGAGGTGACTCTAATGTCAACCGCTCGAATATAAGTGGAGCGTGCCCATGTCTGTGAGCGCAATAAACGGTGAAATGTCTAAGTCTCTCTCTGCGACGGCCTCTTTCGATCAATCGGCCAAGGGGGGTGTTTCGGCGGTTGACCAAACGTCAAATCAATTACAGGAACCTGCCCCTGCTGATTCTGTCGTAAATAACGGTAAGACTAAACAAAACCTCAATACGGGTATCGACAGCCATAAAAAACCGCTTCGAACGATGAGTCATGTTGTTGAGGTCTATAACCTGCAAGGGAAGGTTCGCATCAAATTCATGGACAGCAAAAATAACGTCGTCTATCAGATTCCCACTGAAATGGTGGCTAAAATGGAAGATCAAATGTTGAAGCCTGAAACATCCACCAACACAAAGGGATAACTACGCAGACCCAAAAGCTTTCCCTGTGCGATACAACAAAAAGGGGCTGAATTTCAGCCCCTTTTTGTTGTATCGTCCTAACCGCCTTCAATTCAGATACCACACCTATTGTGGGGCGGTCATTGATTGAGTAATTCCATGTAAGTCTTGTTTGCCTCATCCAGTTTTCGATTGAGTATTTTCAACTCATCGTCCGTGTATACCACCGTCCCCCTGCCGATTTCTTTCTGCAGCTTCTCAATCCTTTGCTGGATCGAATCCACATTGTCCCCGCAGTTCATGGCTGCCAGCAGGCATTCATCCTTGCTTACCGTTGCTTCTTCCCCCTGGGAGCCATACATTGAACCCTCATCACTCCGGACTGGTGTGGAAAAAAGCATGACAACCGCTGCCATGGTTGGAATCAATAGTGATAATTGTTTCATAGTGACCTCCATCTGTCTTCTATATGTACTTCCTTATGGCTCAAGAATAATGATATTGAATATCAAATGCAATGAAAAGTTTGATGGATCGACATAAGATGAATGTGAGGACACATGTGTCATACTTGGGTTTGGCATCAATAATCCCTGAAGCCTATCGACCGCGCAACAGATGGAGATCAATGATCATGCCCGGCGGCAGGGACTGGCCGCCGAACAGGTCGGCGGGTGGGGTGGGGGTAGCCGTCGTGGTCCCGTATGAGTATTCGGCGACCGTGTGGCGGCCATTGTCATCGAGCCAGATAAGACGTTTGTCCTCGGTTCCGGTTTCTTCGCCGGCTAGATAGGATCTGGTGGCCTGGTCGCGGCATTCGAGCGGATCGTTGACGCTCATGATCGAGTCCAGGCACCGCCCGATACGTCCGGCCCGTGCCATGATGTCGCGGTTGGCCCGCGCCAGCTCCTTTTTATCGGCGACCTCGGCATAGCCCATGCCGGCCGAAAAAGCGGTCCTGACCCATCCGCCATCCGTTGGTCGAACTCCCCAGGCGATCACAAATATCCCGCCGGAACGCTTTTCCACGGCAACCCTTGCCGGGCACCCGGTAGGTGCCTTGCCGGACCACTTTTGAGTACGGTTGATCTCCGTGAAAACCTTGGTGGTACATTCCGCCAGTCCGGTCATATCGGCCGCGGCCGCCGGAAAGGTGGCAAGCAGAAGGACTGGTATGATAAGTTGGGCGCCGTATCGCATGATACTTCTCCTTCAGCCGTATGCTGGGATGATCTTTCGGAATCTGCACCAAACAGATCGATTTCAGTGACAGTTGCGAGGCGTGATGGTCGCATGTTCCCACGCCAAAGGGTCTGCTTGACGCGCGGGCAAGATGTCTGCTATCAATTAAACTGATCCAGAGCACAAAAGGATATCATCATGCCATACATTACCATAAACGGGGAACGCTGCAAGGGATGCGGATTGTGCACCATCGCCTGCCCAAAGAAACTGGTTGCCATGAGCGAAACACCCAACAGTCTGGGGTTCACCGTGGCGGTCTTTTCCGGCCCCGAAATGTGCACCGGCTGCAAACTGTGCGCGGAGATGTGCCCGGATGTGGCCATCGCTGTTTTCAAGGATTGATCGTACACATCATCAGATGGAGGTGGCTTTGTCGGAAAAACTGTTCGTCAAGGGGAATGAAGCGGTTGCAATGGCCGCCATAGAAGCCGGTTGCCGTTACTATTTCGGTTATCCGATCACCCCCCAGAGCGATATCCCCGAATACCTTTCCCGCGGACTCCCCGGCCTGGGTGGCGAGTTCATCCAGGCGGAAAGCGAGATTGCGGCCATCAATATGCTGCTGGGTGCCTCGGCCACCGGCGTGCGCTGCATGACCTCGTCCTCCGGCCCCGGCATCTCTCTCAAGCAGGAGGGGATCTCCTACATGGCCGGCTCCGAACTGCCCGGCGTGATCGTTGATATCATGCGGGCCGGCCCCGGCCTGGGGGGGATAGATGCCTCCCAGGCCGACTATTTTCAAGCCACCCGCGGCGGCGGACATGGCGGCTATCGCATCATCGTGCTGGCCCCGGCCTCGGTGCAGGAGATGTACGACCTGACCATGCTGGCCTTCGACCTGTCCGACATATACCGCATGCCGGCCATGGTGCTGGCCGATTCGGTGATCGGCCAGATGAAGGAGTCGGTCACGGCCAATCCCCGGCCCGCGACCGCATTGCCCGATAAGGACTGGGTGGTGCGCGGAAGAGGGGAGGGGCAGCCGCAAAGAGTCGTCAAGTCCCTGTACCTGGGAGATGGTGAGATGGAGGCCTTTCATTGGAAGATGCACGCCCGCTACCAGGAACTGGCCGACCGGGAGTGCCGCTGGGAAGACCTTGAAACCGGGGACGCCGACCTGATCGTGACCGCATTCGGCTCCACGGCGCGTATCGCCCGCACCGCCGTTGCCATGGCCCGCGAAGCGGGCATGAAGGTGGGGCTTATGCGCCCCATTACCCTGTTTCCCTTTCCGAAACAGGCATACGCGGAATTTTCCCGACGCTGCAAGCGCTTTCTGGTCATTGAACTCAGTACCGGCCAGATGGTGGACGATGTGCGCCTCTCCGTGGCCAGGGATGCCGAGGTGGATTTCTATGGCCGCCCGCCCGGGGCCGGGTCGTTGCCGACGCCGGAAGAGCTGTTCGGGCAGATCAGGAAGGTGTACCCATGAGACAGGTGTTTGCCCGGCCCGAGAGCCTGAAAGACGTTCAGACCCATTTCTGTCCCGGATGCAACCATGGCAGCATCCATCGTCTGGTGGCCGAGGCCATGGATGAATTCGGCATTCGTGGTGAGACCATCGGGGTGGCCTCGGTCGGATGCTCGGTCTTTCTGTACAACTATTTCGATGTGGATGTGATCGAAGCACCCCACGGCAGGGCACCGGCGGTAGCTACCGGCGCCAAACGCGCCCGGCCCGACCGGATCGTCTTCACCTACCAGGGGGACGGCGACCTGGCCGCCATCGGCACCTCGGAGATCATCCATGCCGCCAACCGGGGTGAGGCAATTACCGTAATCTTCGTCAACAATACCACCTACGGCATGACCGGCGGCCAG
This sequence comes from Desulfuromonadales bacterium, assembly GCA_015688915.1. Taxonomy (GTDB): domain Bacteria; phylum Desulfobacterota; class Desulfuromonadia; order Geobacterales; family Pseudopelobacteraceae; genus JACPFJ01. The sequence goes on along the minus strand of JAATGX010000273.1, from coordinate 3,239 downwards.
ATGGCCCCCACCACCATGGTGGGCCAGAAGACCTCCACCTCGCCCAGTGGCCGCAACCAGGCAAAGGATGGTTATCCGATCCGCATGGCCGAACTGCTGGCCCAACTGGAAGGGGTCGGCTTTTCGGCCCGGGTGGCGGTCAACAACCCCAAAAACGTCATCCAGGCCAAGCGGATGATCAAGACCGCCTTCCGTTACCAGGTGGAGAACAAAGGCTTCTCCTTCATCGAGGCCTTGGCTGCCTGCCCCACCAACTGGGGCATGAATCCCCTGGCGGCCAACGAGCGGGTTGGTGACGAGATGATCCCCTATTTTCCTTTAGGGGTGTATCGCAATACCGCAAACCTGTAATCCGGAGATACCAATGCGTCACGACGTTTTCATAGCCGGTTACGGCGGCCAGGGGGTGCTTCTTGCCGGCAACCTGCTCTCCTATGCCGCCATTCACGAAGGCAGGAACGTATCCTTTTTTCCCGCCTACGGTGTGGAGAAACGGGGCGGATCAGCCATGTGCACCGTGGTCTTTGCCGATGGGGACACCGGTTCGCCGGTGGTGGGCCATCCATCGGTTTCGGTGATCCTCAATCAACTCTCCTTTGACAAGTATGCCTCCAAGGTCAAACCGGGCGGCATCTGCATCATCAACTCGACGCTGGTGACAAGCGACGGCGTCGAATTGCCGGACATGAACCTGATTCAAGTGCCAATGAACCAACGTGCCCTTGATCTGGGTGACGTGCGTATGGTCAATATGCTGGCCTGCGGAGCCTATGCGGCCGCAACCGGCGCGCTGGCCCTGGAATCACTTGAAGAGGCTCTGAAAAAGGCGTTGCCCGAGCGCAACCATCGGCTGATACCGGCCAATATCCAGGCCATCCGGGCGGGAGCAGATGCGGTGCCCCACTAAAAAGGCTTGACGACCGGCACTGTTCTTTGTTACAAAAACAGTCCACTTATTGGGGTATCGCCAAATGGTAAGGCAACGGACTCTGACTCCGTCACTCTAGGTTCGAATCCTGGTACCCCAGCCATCAATCACAAGGGCCGGCCCGTTAGCGGGGCGGCCCTTTTCACTTTACTTTCCAGCCTGATTTATTTATTCTTCACAATTCCATTTTAGTGTGCATACCGAAGACCCGAAGGATTTCATGGATATCAGCAGAATTCGCAATTTCTCCATCATCGCTCATATCGACCACGGCAAGTCCACCCTGGCCGACCGCCTGCTGGAGTTTACCGGTGCGCTCTCCGACCGGGAAAAACAGAACCAGTTCCTGGACAAGATGGACCTGGAGCGGGAGCGCGGCATCACCATCAAGGCCCAGACCGTGCGACTCAACTACCGCGCCGACGACGGCAGTGACTATATCCTCAACCTGATCGACACCCCCGGCCACGTGGACTTCACCTACGAGGTATCCCGTTCCCTGGCCGCCTGCGAAGGCGGACTGCTGGTGGTGGACGCCTCCCAGGGGGTCGAGGCCCAGACCTTGGCCAACGTGTACCTGGCCCTGGATATCAACCTGGAGGTCTTCCCGGTCCTGAACAAGATCGACCTGCCTGCCGCCGATCCGGAGCGGGTTATCCAGGAGATCGAGGAGATCATCGGCATCGATGCCCATGATGCCGTGCTGGCCAGCGCCAAGGAAGGGATCGGCACCCACGAGATCCTGGAGGAGATCGTCAAGAAGATTCCGCCTCCCAAGGGGGATGAAGCGGCCCCGCTCAAGGCGCTCCTGTTCGATTCCTGGTATGACCAGTACCAGGGGGTGATCATCCTGGTGAGGATCTTTGACGGCACCCTGAAAAAAGGGGACAAGATCCAACTGGTATCCACCAACCGGGCCTACGAGGCGCTCAAGGTGGGGGTCTTTGCTCCGGTCATGGTCGAGGTGCCGCAACTGACCGCCGGCGAGGTCGGGTTCGTGATCGCCGGTATCAAGGATGTGGCCGACGCCAAGGTCGGCGACACGGTGACCCTGTATCATCGCCGGTGCGATGCGCCGCTGGAGGGGTTCAAAGAGGTCAAGCCGATGGTCTTTTCCGGCCTCTATCCGATTGATACGTCCCAATACGAGCAGTTGCGCGACGCCCTGGCCAAGCTCAAGCTGAACGACTCCTCCTTCTCTTTCGAGCCGGAAACCTCGGTGGCCTTGGGATTCGGGTACCGGTGCGGCTTTCTGGGGCTGCTGCACATGGAGATCATCCAGGAACGGCTGGAACGGGAGTTCGGCCTTGACCTGATCACCACCGCGCCGACCGTTGTCTACAAGGTCCACCGCGTGACCGGCGAGGTGGTCACCATCGAGAGCGCCAATCTGCTCCCCGAGCCGCAGCATGTGGACTATCTGGAAGAGCCGTTCATCCTGGCCCATATCCATATGCCCAACGACTTCGTGGGCGGCGTGCTCGCCCTGTGCGAGGAAAAGCGCGGAGTGCAGCGGGAGATCAAGTACCTCACCCCTACCAGGGTCATGATCATCTACGAGATGCCGTTGAACGAGATCGTGCTCGACTTCTACGACAAACTGAAATCCATCACCAAGGGATATGCCTCCCTGGATTACGAGCACCTGGACTACCGCCGCAGTGAACTGGTCAGGATGAACATCATGATCAACGGCGAGGTGGTGGACGCCCTTTCCCTGATCATCCACCGCGACAAGGCCTATTTCCGCGGCCGGGACCTGGTGTCCAAGATGAAGGAGCTGATCCCGCGCCAGATGTTCGAAGTGGCCATCCAGGCCGCCATCGGCAGTAAGATCATTGCCCGGGAGACGGTCAAGGCCATGCGCAAGGACGTGCTGGCCAAATGCTACGGCGGCGATATCACCCGCAAACGCAAGCTGCTGGAGAAGCAGAAGGAAGGCAAGAAGCGCATGAAGAACGTGGGCAACGTGGAGTTGCCGCAAGAGGCCTTTCTGGCCATACTCAAGGTGGATGACAAATAATTCCGCAAAGGAACCTTTCATGGAAGAAAACAAGGAAAACCCGTCTGTTACCTCCGGCATTTTCGACGCAAAACCTCTGGGTTCCGACGCGCCGAAGAAAAAGGGTCTCATTCGCGAATACGCAGAGTCGATTATCATTGCCGTTCTTCTGGCGCTGGTCATCCGCACGTATCTGGTGCAGGCCTTCAAGATTCCCTCCGGTTCCATGGAGGATACCCTGGCCATTGGCGACAACCTGCTGGTGAACAAGTTCATCTACGGCACCAAGCTGCCGTTCGGCGACAAGCG
>JAATGX010000293.1 GCA_015688915.1 Desulfuromonadales bacterium | reverse complement strand
TCGGGAGATAGTAAGCCGGCAAGTGGGCGAGATCAAGAGCCTGCTGCATGCCCTTGAGATGCGGGACGGACTGGATGATGCGGAGAATCGGCCGCTGATCGATATCTATGAAACCGGCGACGGTGTCGTCCTGGAGTTCGATCTGCCCGGTTTTCAACTGGCGGACATCAGTCTGAAGGTGAGCGGCTTCACGCTCGTGCTGGATGCCTACAAGGCGCGGGAGGCAAATGACGGCCGTTTCATCTGCGTGGAACGGAGTCACGGACATTTTCATCATGCGGTACATATCCCCGGCAATATCAACCCCTGCTGCATCACCGCCGAATACCGGCGAGGTGTGCTGCGGGTGATATGCCCTAAAACAGATGACCTGCAGATCCCCATAAAAGGAGATTTCGATTGAGTGACCCGGAAAAAGATACCGAAAAGCAGGAAACCGAGGAGCTGAAGATTCCCGATGTGCTGCCGCTGTTGCCGGTGCGGGACGTGGTGGTCTATCCCTTCATGATCATCCCGCTCTTTGTCGGCCGGGAGATGTCGGTCAAGGCGGTTGACAACGCCCTGGCCGGCGACCGCATGATCCTCCTGGCCACACAGCACGAGATCAGCGAGGAAGACCCGGCGCCGGACAAGATCTACGAGGTCGGCACCGTTGCCATGATCATGCGCATGCTCAAACTGCCCGACGGCAGGGTCAAGATCCTGGTACAGGGACTGACCAAGGCGCGCATCACCGAGTTCATGACCGAATCGCCGTTCTACACGGTTCGTATCGAGCGCATGACCGATACCCCCCTGGTGGACATATCGCTGGAGACCGAGGCGTTGATCCGGACCGTGCGGGAGCAGTTGGCCAAGGTGATCGAGCTGGGCAAGCAGATCTCGCCCGAGGTGATGGTCATCCTGGAAAACATTCAGGAGCCGGGCAGCATGGCCGATCTGATCGCCAGCAACCTGGGACTCAAGGTGGCCGATGCCCAGCAACTCCTGGAGATGAGCGATCCGATCTCCCGCCTGACCAAGGTCAATGAGTTCCTCAATCGCGAGGTCGAACTGCTCAGCGTCCAGGCCAAGATTCAGAGCGCGGCCCGTGAGGAGATGGGCAAGAACCAGCGCGAATACTACCTGCGCGAGCAGTTGCGGGCCATCCAGAGCGAATTGGGGGATGGCGGGGAAAAAGAGGAACTGGTCGAGATCAGGAAGGCCATCGAGTCCGCCAAGATGCCGGAGACCGTCCAGAAGGAGGCGCTCAAGCAGTTGGGCCGCCTGGAAAACATGCACCCGGACGCCGGTGAGGCGGGCATCATCCGCACCTACCTGGACTGGCTGGTGGAGATTCCCTGGAGCAAGGCCTCCCGCGACAGCCTGGACATCGGCCGGGCCGAAAAGATCCTGAACGACGACCATTATTACCTGGACAAGATCAAGGAGCGCATCCTGGAGTTCCTGGCGGTGCGCAAGCTTAAGAAGAAGATGAAGGGGCCGATCCTCTGCTTTGTCGGGCCGCCGGGCGTGGGCAAAACCTCCCTGGGCAAGTCCATCGCCCGGGCCATGGGGCGCAAGTTCGTGCGCGTCTCCCTGGGCGGGGTGCGCGACGAGGCCGAGATCCGCGGTCACCGCCGCACCTACATCGGCGCCTTGCCGGGGCGTAGCATCCAGGGGATGAAGCAGGCGGGCACCAACAATCCGGTATTCATGCTGGATGAGCTGGACAAACTGGGCTACGATTTCAAGGGCGATCCTTCATCGGCACTGCTGGAGGTGCTGGACCCGGAACAGAACCATTCATTCTCCGACCACTACATCAACCTCCCCTTCAACCTGTCCAACGTGATGTTCATCGCCACGGCCAACCAGATCGATCCGGTGCCGTCGGCCCTGCGCGACCGCATGGAGGTGATCAACCTCTCCGGTTACACCGAGGCGGAAAAACTGGAGATCGCCCGACGTTACCTGGTGCCGCGCCAGACAAAGGAAAACGGGCTCAAATCCAAGGACATCGGCTTCGATGACGCCGCCATCCGCGAGATCATCGCCAAGTACACCCGCGAGGCGGGCCTGCGCAACCTGGAGCGGGAGATCGGCAAGGTCTGCCGCAAGGTGGCGCGCAAAGTGGCCGAGGGGAATAAGCGCCTCGTCAAGGTGACGGACAAGAACGTGAACACCTTCCTGGGCGCTCCCAAATACCTGCGGGAGGAAGACCTGGAGAAGAACGAGATCGGCGTGGTCAACGGTCTTGCCTGGACGCCGGTGGGCGGCGAGATCCTGCACATCGAGGCCAGCCTGATGCAGGGCAAGGGGGGGCTGACCCTGACCGGCCAGTTGGGCGACGTCATGAAGGAGTCGGTCCAGGCTGCCCATTCCTATATCCGCGCCCATACCGGCGAACTGCATATCAAGCCGGAGTTCTTCCAGGAGCATGAGATCCATGTCCATGTTCCGGCCGGGGCGATCCCCAAGGACGGCCCCTCGGCGGGTGTTGCCATGACCACGGCGCTGGTTTCCGTCATTGCCCGCATCCCGGTGAAAAAGGACGTGGCCATGACCGGAGAGGTGACCCTGCGGGGCAAGGTGCTCCCCATCGGCGGGCTCAAGGAAAAGATCCTGGCAGCGGTCCGTTCCGAGATGAAGACGGTCATCATCCCGTTCCAGAACAAGAAGGACCTGGAGGACATCCCGGCCGATATCCTCAAGAAGGTCAAGATCATCCCGGTCCACGAGGTGGATGAGGTGCTCAGGCTGGCCCTGGAGAAGTATCCGCCCGCCGCGCCCAAGGAACCGGCGAAGAAACCTGCAGCTCCGGCAGCAAAGCCAACGCGTAAGGGCGCCTCGGTAGAGGCGCGGGTGTGAAACTTGGAGAATTGGGCGAATTCGGCCTGATTAACCGCATCGCCGCTCATGTAGCCGGCGGCAATGGCGTCATCACCGGCATCGGTGATGACGCCGCCGTTACGGCCCTCTCGCCGGGCATGCAGCTCCTGACCTCCACCGACATGCTGCTGGAGGATGTGCATTTCCGCCGCTCCTGGCACGACCCTTGCCGCCTGGGACGCAAGTCCCTGGCGGTTAATATTTCCGATATCGCCGCCATGGGGGGCATCCCCCGCTGGGCGACCCTTTCATTGGCGGTTCCCGCCGACCTCCCCCTTTATTTCCTCGATTAATTTACCAGTGGTTTCCTCTCCATGGCCGCCGAACACGGCGTTGCCCTGGTCGGAGGTGACACCTGTTCATCCAAAAGCGGCCTGGTAATATCGGTCACCATTATGGGTGAACAGTTCCCGGACCTGATCGTGCGGCGCTCCGGCGTCCGCCCCGGCGACGAAATCTGGGTGACCGGCACCCTGGGGGATGCGGCCTTGGGGTTGTCAATGCTGGATGGCGGCTTCGGCTCCGCTCAGCCATCGAAGCCACCTCGGTCATCGGAGGGAAGTTCCCTGAGCGAAGTAGAAGGGAAAGATCTTCTCATCTCCCGCCTGCTCGACCCCATCCCCCGCGCCGCTGCCGGCCGCGCCCTGGCCGAATCGGGACTGGTCAACGCCATGATCGATATCAGTGATGGGTTGATCGCCGATTTCGGACATATTGCCGAACAATCCGGCGTAGGAGGAACGATCCACCTGGACACGGTGCCCCTTTCACCCCCCTTCCGCGCCCTTGCCGCCTCTTTCCCCACGTTCCCGCATCACTTAGCCCTTACCGGCGGAGAGGATTACGAACTGGCCTTTGCCGCCCCGCCCGCAAACCATGGAAAAATCGCCGCGCTCATGGAAAAATGTGGCATTGACGCCGCACCTGTTGGTATAGTAACAAACTTGCAGCGGGTAATAGTCATACGGCCCGACGGCAGCGAATTCATCCCCCGACACCACGGATTTACCCATTTCCAATAACCACCCGAAGGGAGCAGCAATGTTGCACACCATGATTCCAGCACCCCAGGCCCGGCTCTGCGCCGACGCCATCCGTTTCCTTGCCGTTGATGCGGTGGAACAGGCCAATTCGGGCCACCCCGGCCTCCCCATGGGGGCTGCCGACTGCGCCTTTGCCCTGTGGGGAAATTTCCTTTCCTTCAACCCGGCCGATCCCCGCTGGCCCAACCGCGACCGCTTCGTCCTCTCGGCCGGCCACGGTTCCATGCTGCTCTACTCGCTGCTGCACCTGTTCGGCTTTGACCTGCCGCTGGAGGAGTTGAAGAATTTTCGCCAGTGGGAGAGCAAGACGCCCGGTCATCCCGAATTCGGCCACACCGTCGGGGTAGAGGTGACCACCGGCCCCCTGGGGCAGGGCTTTGCCAACGGCGTCGGCATGGCCATCGCCTCCAAAATGGCGGCAGAGCGCTTCAATACCTCCGACTTCAAACCCATCGACCATACCGTCTATGCCCTGGTGGGCGACGGCGACCTGCAAGAAGGGATCAGCTACGAGGCCGCGGCACTGGCCGGGCACCTCAAGCTGGGCAACATGGTCTACATCTACGACGACAACGGCATCACCATCGAAGGCAAGACCAGCCTGGCTTGGTCCGAGGATGTTGCCGGACGTTTCACGGCCTGCGGCTGGCACGTGCAGAAGATCGACGGTCACGATTACGACCAGATCACAGCCGCCATCACTGCTGCCAAGGCAGAGAAGGAACGCCCCTCGATCATCATGGCCCGGACCCATATCGCCTTTGGCAGCCCCAAATGCCAGGGCTCGTCCGGCGCCCATGGTTCGCCTCTGGGCAAGGACGAGATCGCCGCCACCCGCGCCAACCTGGGGTGGCCGCACGCCCCGTTCGAGGTCCCGGACGAGGTTGTGGCCACCTGCCTCACCCGGGTCGAGGCGTTGAAGGTGGGTTACTCCGCCTGGCAGCGCGGTTTTGCAACGTGGCACGCGGCCAACCCGGAAAAGGCAAAGCTGTGGGATGCCATGTGGCACAAGTCGATCCCGGCCGACCTGGCCGATGAGCTGATCGCAGCCGTGGCGGGCAAGGATGGCGCCACCCGCGCCCTGTCCGGCGCGGTACTGCAAAAGGCGGCGGCCCTGGTGCCGGCCCTGGCCGGCGGCTCGGCCGACTTGTCCCCCTCCAACAACTCGGATATCAAGGGCTCTCCCTCGGTACAGCCGGGTGCGTTCGGCGGCCGCAACCTGCATTTCGGCATCCGCGAACACGCCATGGGTGCGGTCATGAACGGCATGGCCCTGTATGGCTGCTTCATCCCCTACGGCGCCACCTTCCTGGTGTTCTCAGACTACTGCCGTCCGGCCGTGCGCCTGTCGGCCCTGATGAAGCAACAGGCAATCTACATCTTCACCCACGACTCCTTTTTCGTGGGAGAGGACGGCCCGACCCACCAGCCCATCGAGCATGTGGCGTCGTTGCGCCTGATCCCCGGTCTGCACGTGATCCGTCCGGCCGACGGCCTGGAAACGGCCCTGGCCTGGCAGTCCGCGTTGCAGCGCACCAACGGCCCGACCGTCCTGATCCTGACCCGCCAGAAGTTGCCGGTCATTGCCCGCCCGGAGGGTTTCGCCCCCAGCGACGTGCTCAAGGGGGGGTATGTGGTTTCCTCGCCCGATGGGGGCGCTGACGTGGTTATCATGGCAAGCGGCTCGGAACTGCACGTGGCGGTTGAGGCGGCAGCGACTCTGGCTGGCCGGGGGATCAAGGCCCGCATCGTATCGGTCCCGTGCCTGGAACTGTTCATGGCCCAGTCGGATGCGTACCGGGCCGGTGTGCTTCCCGCCGGTGTGCCGCGTGTGGCCTTCGAGGCCGGCCGGGGCGAGTCCTGGGGCCGTCTGATCGGTTGTGATGGCCTGTTCATTGGTATCGAGCACTTCGGCGCTTCGGCCCCTGATAAGATCCTGGCCGAGAAGTTCGGCTTCACTGTGCCCCAGGTGGCGGAGCGGATCGCGGCATTCCTGAAGAAATAGTCTGCTCTCACAGAGGCACGGAGAACAGCAAAATCTGGAGAAACTGAAGTTTTATGGGTAAAACACACGTCCATGGTAAGCCGCCGGCAAACAATATTTTGACTTGAAGGTTTCCTCTGTGTCTCTGTGAGCTCTGTGAGAGAAAGGGTTTTGAAGTGAGTTTATGGAACTGATTGAACTGCTCAAAAAATCCTTGCTCTTCTCCGGCCTGAAGGATACCGACCTGGCCGAGCTGGCCGCCATCACCGTGCGCCGCACGTTCAGGAAAGGGGAGTCGCTCTTCAGCGAAGGGGAGGTGGCCACCGGTTTCTATCTGCTGGTGTCCGGCAGCATCAAGCTTTGCCGCATCTCTCCCGATGGCCGGGAAAAGGTGTTGCACTTTGTCCAGCCCCGGGAAACCTTTGCCGAGGCCGCCTTTTTCGGTGACGGCAACTACCCGGCCGAGGCCCGCGCCCTGGCAGCGGGCGAGGCGCTCTATCTCCCGAAGGAGGGATTTCTGGAGTTGATGGGCCGTAACCCCAATTTCTCCCTCAACCTGGTGGTGTCGCTTTCCCTGATGCTGCGCCAGTTCGCCCGCCAGATCGAGGAACTCTCCTTCGCCGACGTGACCTCGCGGCTGGCGTCGTTCCTGGTTCGCCGGGCCGCGGAGAAATCGACCAGCTACGGCGGCATCACCTATATCGAGCTGGGGGTCAAAAAAGGGGAGCTGGCCTCACGTCTCGGCACGGCCAGCGAGACCATCTCCCGCACCCTGCGCAAGCTGAAGGACGAGGGGATCATCGAGGTGGAGGGGAACCGGGTGGTGATCCACCAGATGGAGAAGTTGCAGAAGTTGTCGGAACGGTATGAATAACCGCTCCCGGCGTCTCGGCAAGGAGCCGTTTGTATGCCTCCGAAAATTCGGGATATAATCAAACAAATCGAAAATGACGGCTGGTATCTGGCGACAACAAGGGGCAGTCATCGGCAGTACAAGCATCCCGTGAAACCAGGCAGGGTTACAATAGCTGGCCATGCTGGCGACGAGCTTGCGCCCGGAACCCTCAACAGCATTCTGAAGCAGGCACAGATCAGAGAAAAGGAGTAGCGATATGTATCGTTTTCTCGTTGTGATTGAAAAGACAGCATCAAACTATTCCGCCTATTCCCCGGATCTTCCCGGTTGTGTGGCAACCGGCAAAACTCGTGAAGATGTCGAGGCAAACATGTACGAGTCGATCCGTTTTCATCTTGATGGCCTCCGCGCGGACAATCTGGTGATACCTGAAAATACCGCGTTCGCGGAAGTAATGGCCGTCGCGGCATAGCGAGAAGAGAACTGGGAGTTTGACCCCATGCTGATCGTCATGAATCATAACGCCACACAGGCGGATGTCGAGGCTGTCAACCGGACGGTCAAGGAGATGGGCTATACCGCCGCCCCCATTCCGGGGAGCGAACGGACCGCCATCGGCGTGCTGGGCAACCACGGCTACGTGGATGACACCACTATCCTGGAACTACCCGGCGTGCAGCGGGTGATCCATGTCTCCAAGCCGTACAAGCTGGTTTCGCGGGATTTCCATCCCGAGGACACCATCGTGGATGTTTCCGGAGTCCGGGTCGGCCAGGGGTGCCGGCCGGTGATGGTTGCCGGCCCGTGCGCCGTGGAGAGCGAAGAGCAGATCATCAAGACGGCGCTGTTCGTCAAAAAGATGGGGGCCGACATGCTGCGGGGCGGAGCGTTCAAACCGCGCACCGGGCCGCATACCTTTCAGGGATTGCGGGGCGAGGGGTTGAAGCTGCTGGCCAGGGCCGGCAAGGAGAGCGGCCTGCCGATCGTGACCGAGGTGATGAGCCCGGACAATGTGGGACTGGTGGCCGAGTACGCCGACCTGCTCCAGATCGGGGCGCGCAACATGCAGAACTTCGACCTGCTGCGCGAGGTGGGGCGCATCCGCAAACCGGTGCTGCTCAAGCGGGGCATGAGCGCCACCATCGAGGAGTTTCTGGCCGCCGCCGAGTATATCCTGGCCGAGGGAAACGAACAGGTGATCCTCTGCGAACGGGGCATCCGCACCTACGAAACCGCTACACGCAACACCCTTGACCTGGCCGTGGCGCCGTTGATCAAGGAGCTGTCGCACCTGCCGGTCATGGTTGATCCGTCTCACGCCACGGGCAAGCGGAGCCTGGTGCCCCCCATGGCCCTGGCCGCCCTGGTGGCCGGCTCCCATGGCGTACTGGTTGAGGTGCACCCGGAACCGGAAAAGGCGCTCTCCGACGGGCCGCAATCGCTCACCTTTCCCGGCTTTGAACAGTTGATGGAGGAGATGCGGCGGCTCGTGGCCTTTCTCGGTTACGAATAGATGATCGTATACAAAAATGCTTGTCAAGGTGCGAACCTGAGAGTATGATTTTACCGAATTCAGCGTTCTCTCTGCCCTGTTCGCCGGTTGCAGTGCCCGGGCGGAATAAGCATAGAATGGGGGACCTTCCCTGCTGTGGTGTGCTGCCCCATTGTGCGGGATTTGCCTGAAGCAGCATATGGTCGCCCACTTGTTAGGAACTCGCCGGAGGTCCTTTAAGCCGACGGCAGGGCGGAGAGAATGAAATGAAAGGGGATGCCTGGAAACGGGCATCCCCTTTGTGTTTATTCCAGGATGTTCTCCAGGCATTCCAGCAGCCGCCCGTTTTCCTCCCGCGTCCGCACGGCGATGCGGAAGAACTGGGGCGTCAATCCCACAAAATTCGAACAGTCGCGGATCAGCAGCAGGGACGGCAGCAGGCGCTCCCGCAACTCCGCCGCGCTCATGCCGTTGGTGATCTCCACCAGGAGGAAGTTGACGTCCGATGGATAGACCGTGAGCATGGGGAGGCGGGAGAGCCGTTCCACCAGGTTACTGCGTTCCTGCCGGACGTACTCGATGGTTTGCCGGTTGTATCCGGTGTCGTGGATGGCCGCCACGCCGGCCGCCAGGGCCAGGGTGTTGACGCTCCAGGGTCCTCCCACGGCGTCGAGCCGCTCCGAGAGCGCCTCGTTGGCAATGGCGTACCCCAGGCGCAATCCGGGAATGGCAAAGAATTTGGTCATGGAGCGCAATACCACGGCATTGTCTCCCGTGGCGACGAGCTGTTTGGCCGAGGCGTCCTCGCAGAAATCCATGAACGCCTCGTCCAGTACCAGGAAGATGCCCGCGGCCCGGCACAGGCGGTAGACATGTTCCATGGTTTCCGGAGGATAGAGCAGGCCGCTGGGATTGCCGGGATTGCACAGGTAGAGGGCGTCGTACCCCTCGTCCAGGGCCTGTGCGAGCGTATCCACATCAAGGGCGAAGCCGTCTTCGGCCTTGAGGATGAACGCCCGAGATTCCCATTGGTGCTGATCGAGGGCATGGCGGTACTCGCTGAAGGCGGGGGAGACGATCAGGGCGCGTCGGCCCGGGAGCAGGGCCGGGAGCCGGTAGATCAGCTCGGTGGAACCGTTGGCCACGGCGATGGAGGCGGGGGATACCCCATGGTAGTCGGCCAGGGCCTGCTTCAGTTCCTGGTGGCTGGCATCCGGGTAGTGGACCAGGCTGTCCAGGGCGGAGGTGATGGCCTGTTTTACCAGAGGCGACAGCCCCAGGGGGTTGATGCTGGCCGAGAAATCGGCGATCCCGGCAGCTTGCGTGCCGAGTTGACGCGCCATGCCGAAGACGTTGCCGCCGTGGTCAAAGGTGGGGGACATGGGTGCCTTTCAGGTACAGGGTCATGGCGATGCAGGTGGCGGCCATGAGCAGGGTTATGGCGTACATCAGTCTGATCATCCCCCGGTACGCCCGCTCATCCAGCGGGTTGAGCGGGTCGCCCAGGTATTCCTTCCATGAGGCGTGGCCGCCGTAACTGGCCGCTCCCCCCAGCCGGACCCCCAGGGCGCCGGCCACGGCCGCCTCGGGATGGCCGCTGTTGGGTGAAGGATGTTTCAACCGGTCCCGCAGGGTGACGGCCAGGGCGTTGCGTGCCGAGAGCCCGGCCAGTGGCGCACCCATGATCATCAGCACGGCGGTCAGGCGTGCGGGGATGAAGTTCAGCAAGTCGTCCATGCGGGCCGAGGCCCATCCCAGGGCCAGGTAGCGCTCGTTCCTGTATCCCACCATGGAGTCCAGAGTGCTGACCGCCTTGAACCCCATGCCGGCGACCGGGCCGCCCAAGGCCAGCCAGAACAGCGGCGCGATGATCCCGTCCGAGCTGTTTTCGGCCACGGTCTCCACCAGGGCCCGCCAGATCTCGCTCTCTTCCAGGTTGGCGGTATCGCGACCCACGATATACGCGAGGTTACGCCGCGCCGCCTCCATGTCTCCCCGTGTCAGGGCGTCAGCCACCAGGGCCGATTCTTTGTGCAGCGACCGGGCCGCCAGGCAGGTGTACGAAAGAACCGCGGCGGCCAGGAGACCGGCCAGGGGGTGGAGGTGCGCCGCGCCGCGCAACAGCAGCCAAGTGGCAACCATGGCACATCCCGCGGTCATGACCAGCAGCAGCACCCCAGCGGCCCGCTCGAATGGCACCACCCTGCGCAGCAGGGCTTCCAGGACGGTGATCAGGCGCCCCATGAGTACCACCGGGTGCGGCAGCCAGCGGGGGTCGCCCAAGGCCAGGTCAAGCAGCAGGGCCAGCCCGATGACGGCCGGGTCAGGGGTGATCATTATCCAGCCCGCAGATGGCAAGGAGTTGCGGCATGTCCAGATGCCGCTCCAGGTGGGCGGCCAGCCGGTCAAAGGGGTCCACCTGCGCCGTTTCACCGCTCCCATGTCGCAACGGCATCCCTTTTTCCGCCCGGATACGGTTCAGATATCCTTCACGAAAGGGGGTGTTGTCGAAGATGCCGTGCAAATAGGTGCCGAAGACCCGGCCATCGGGAGAAACGGAACCGTCCTCCACAGCCACTGCGGCCGTGCCGCGCTGGAAGATGCGGGCAAAGGGGCGCGGTTCATCCAGACAGGTCGTCACACCCATATGGATTTCGTAGCCGGTCATGACGGCGTCGTTGCCGCTGGCCAGCACCAGACCGGCCCTTTCCAGATGAGCCTGGGCCTGGTGGGTCTCCTTGTTTGCCAGCATCCTGGTCTCAACCGGCAGCAGGGCAAGTCCGGCAGCCTCCGGGACCGCCGACTCCACACCGTCCGGGTCGAGCACCCGTTGGCCCAGCATCTGGTAACCGCCGCAGATGCCGACAATATGGCCGCCAAAGCCCTTGATACCGGCGAACAGCCCCTGTCGTTCCAGGAAACCCAGATCGGGGATGGTGGATTTGCTGCCGGGAATGATGAGCAAATCCAATCCCGGAATCTGTTCCGGCCGGTCGATATAATGGAGGGTGACGTCCGGCTCGGCCCGGAGGGAGTCGAAGTCAGTGAAGTTGGAGATACGCGGCAGCCTGACCACGCCGATGCGGATGCTGTCTCCATGGTTGCCGTTGCATCCGGATCTTTCGGGGTATGCCAGCGCCATGCTGTCCTCGGCCGGCAGGTTCAGATCCCCTAGCCAGGGGAGCACTCCCAGCACCGGTACGCCGGTGCGCTCCTGGATGAACTGGATGCCGGGGGCAAGGATGGCAGGATCGCCGCGGAACTTGTTGATGATGACACCCCGGACGAGTGCCCGTTCCTCCGGTTCCAGCAGGTCGATGGTGCCCACGATCTGGGCGAATACGCCACCCCGGTCGATATCGGCCACCAGGATGACCGGGCTACCTGCCATGGAGGCTACCTTGAGATTGGCGATGTCGTTGTGGCGGAGGTTGATCTCCGCGATGCTGCCGGCCCCCTCCATGACGATGAATGCGTGACCATCCCTGAGGCGCTGGAAGCTTTCGCGGACCTTCTCGAAGACGTGCGGTTTGAAGCGGTCGTATTCCCGGACGTTCATGTTGGCGACCGCCCGGCCCTGGACGACTACTTGGCTGCCGGTGTCGGAGTTGGGCTTGAGCAGCACCGGGTTCATGTCGGTGTGTGGGGCGATGCCGCAGGCCTGGGCCTGTACCGCCTGGGCCCGGCCGATCTCCCCCCCTTCCGGGGTGACGAAGGAGTTGTTGGACATGTTCTGGGACTTGAACGGGGCAACCGTGATGCCTCGCTTCACGAGACAGCGGCAGAAGCCGGCGGTGATGACCGACTTGCCCACGTCCGAGGCGGTGCCGCAGAACATGACCGCACCCGCGTTCCCCGCCGGTTCCGTACCACCCGATGAGGGATGAGAGATGAGAGATGAGAAAACCCGGTCTCCAGTCCCCGGTCCCCGGTCCCCGGTCCCCATCTTGCGGGCATAGCCGCGGGGGGTGAGCATCCGTCCGTGACTGTCCACGAAGGTGGAACTGTTACCGATGACCACGATGGAGAACATGTCGATCTCGTGGTCCAGCAGGTCGCCCAGGGTGGTGACCGTGGCCGCTTCACCCTCGCGGCAGGCGTTGCGGACGATGCCTGCGGGTGTCCGGGGCGGGCGGGAGCCGAGAATGATGCGTTGCGCCTCCTGGATCTGGGTGACCCGTTTTTTGCTTCTGGGGTTGTACAGGCAGATCACGAAGTCGGCCCGTGCCGCCGCCTCCAGCCTGCCCCTGATCAACTCCCACGGGGTGAGCAGGTCGGACAGGGAGATAACGGCGAAGTCGTGCATCAGCGGAGCGCCCAGGACGGAGGCCGCCGCCTGGACGGCGGAGATGCCGGGGATGACTCGCACGTCCGGCTGTTCCGTGCTCCCCTCGGCGCCGTCCCGCTCCAGCAGTTCCAGCACCAGGCCGGCCATGCCGTAGATGCCGGCATCGCCCCCGGACACCAAGGCAACGGTGGCGCCGCTCCGAGCCCTGTCGATGGCCTCGCGGCAGCGGTCCACCTCCTGCATCATGGGGGTGGCGACGATCTCCTTGCCTGCCAGGAGCGGTTGGATCAGGTCGATATAGACGCCATAGCCGACGACGACGCTCGATTCAGCGATGGCCTGGCGGGTGGCTTCGGTCAGGTGTGAAAGGGAACCGGGGCCGGTGCCGATGATATACAGTGGTGACATGCGGTTCCTTAGGACGACCAGGGTCGGAAATGGGGCTAAATTCTACACGCAGGCTTGGAGAGATGCAAGTGGGAAGGGGATTGTCGGTGGAAATTCGAAGGGGGTAAAACCAGAATACGAAATCGTTCGGTCCACGAACCACACGAAATGCACAAACAAAATTCAAGTTCCAAGCAAATTGAATCATCATTTAGTGCGGCACCGCGTTTTTCTCGTATATCGAGGAGTTACTTTCGTGTTTTTCGTGAAGAATATCCTTGAATTTAGTTATGTAGAATCTAATGAGTTCTTTTGATTTGCAAATCAATAAGTTAGCTTGACAATTGGTGACGTATTTGTTACCTCCGTATCCATGGTGTTGCGAGTTGGCATGCTTTTGGAGCTATGATGACGCGATTGGTTCGACAACCGCCGGATGACAATGAAAGCCCCGTGTTCCTGTAATGGAGACCGGGGCTTTTTGTCTGAAGGGTCGCGGCTGCCGGGGGGTGCGGCATGCTGAAGGACATGAAGTCATACTGCCATTTGAAGCCGGGTCAGAAGGGAACCAAACGATTGGTGGAGCAGTTCGGGGACAAGCTCCTCTGTGTCAGGTATCGCTATGACGAACTTCGTGGGGTAAAGCTCAAGACGGTCGAGATCGTGGTGGAAGAGCGGCCTCTGCACGCGCCGCGCTTCAAGGATGGCGATGTGGTGCCGGTAACGGTGGCCTACGACGAGACCGAGTTTCGCGAGCAGCTTCGCGCCATGAGGGCCACGTGGGACCCACAGGTGAAATTATGGTTTGTGCCGTATCGGCTGATACGGGGGACAGCGCTTGAATCGAGAATAGCCGCGGTACGTTGAAGTAGGCAAAAGTATCTTATACAAGAGACCTGACAGGTAGCCTATACAGGTAACAAGCAGACTATATAGATGGTAAGTTACTTATATCGGGAAACCGGTGATTAACGAGTTATACCAAGAATAAAAAGACCGAATTACTTTGCGGGCTTGAGGCCCGGATTAAAACCCGAACATACAAACGCATTATCCTTTTTTGCGGCAACGAGTCTTTCCAGCAAATCAGGAGGCATGTTATCGAGCGGGAAACATAGTTCAATCTCACCAAGACGCAACATCGAGTTAGCAGCAGAAATAAGTAAAAAGACAAATTTTAACCGAGATTTAAAACTATCTGACTTGAGAGGAATTACTGACATGCAAATATCATTAGTTGGCATTGGTTCGGATACATTGTTATCTGAGTTTGATTCAGTTGGAATTGAGTACATGC
>JAATGX010000173.1 GCA_015688915.1 Desulfuromonadales bacterium | reverse complement strand
GGGCGGCAGGACGGCCGCCAGCAAGGCATCCACTTCCAGCCCCGCGGACACGCCCAAGAACGGGAAGGTCAGGCTGGCGGTGGCCCCGCCCAGCAGCACCGTCAGCGCGCCGGCCAGGCCCAGGATGGAGCCGAGCAGGCCGAGGCCGATGGGGGCGCGGTCGTCGCTGACCACCAGGCCCAGCAGGCCGGCGCCAATCCAGCAGCCCATTCCGGCAAGCATCAAGGCAACGACCAGCATGGTTCCGGACTCCGCAAAGAAAGCTGACGATCAAGGAGCCGACGGCTTCGGTCGAACACCTACGGTGATGAGAGTTGAATATTGTAACAAGCCAAGCTTGCGCATTATAACATTCTCCCGCCGACGGGAACTCCGGAGGTGCACCGAGCATCCAATGGCTTCAAGATGCGGGAGGTCGTCGATGCCGCTCAAGCGGGGCAACTCCAGGAAGGTCATTTCCGAAAACATCCGGGAACTCATGCATACCTACAAGCGGGAGGGCCACATGGGCCGGTCCCGCCCGCCATCCTCCGGGAAGGCGGTGAAACAGGCGGCCGCCATCGCCTACCGCAAGGCCCGGGAAAGCGGGCCGATCGCCCGGTAGCGGCGCCTCATCGGTGGCGCCCGCCATGGGCCATTAAAAATGGCGGCAGAACCTAGGGGTTCCGCCGCCATGCTCCGGACTTCCGGTCTATTCGGTGACCCAGCAGGCGCCCAGGCCCACGTTGCAGGTGCCGTACTTGATCCACATGAAGCCGTCCACGCCCCAGGAGGGACCCCAGGAGTTCTTCAGCAGCCAGGCGCCCTTGGCGTCGTCCCAGCCCACCAGCAGGATGGCGTGGTTGATGGTGCTGTAGGAGACGGAATCGGTGAACACGCCGCCGGTATAGGCCGCGAAGTAGTCGTCGGCGTAGACGCAGGCCGAGACGCCGCCGTAGGTGTAGATGGCCTGCTTGATGGCGGCCACGGACGGCACCGAGCCGCTGTCGCCCACGTAGCCCCACTTGGACACCGGGGTGAAGCTGGGATTGCGGCCGATGTTGCAGGCCACCGCGTCGGCCACGTAGGGGAAGGCGGCGGCGGGCACGGCGCCCTTGTAGTAGCCCTTGGGCCCCGCCTTGGAGGGCATCAGCATGTCGAAGGCGAAATAGCCGCCGTTGCAGGCCCAGCCCCAGGGGTTGCAGGAAAGCACCTGCTCTTCGGACAGGGAGGGAAGGCTGCCGCTCACGGTGATGGAACCGTCGCCGTTGACCCGGCCGTTGGGGGCGCCGGCCTTCTTGAGGGCCGCGCCCTCCAGCGAGCCGATGGTGGAAAAGGCCCAGCAGCTGCCGCACTGGCCCTGGTCCTTGACGCTGCTGAACACGCCCACGAAGGTCTTGGGCAGGGTGGCGAGGGCCTGGGGCACTTCGTAGTTCTCGAACCCGCCCGGTTCGTGGGCCCGGTATTCGGCCGGCATCAGCTCGGCCCGGGTGCCGCACAGGCGTTCCCGGTCGTACTGCAGCGCCGGGGTGAGGCCCACCTGGAACGGCCAGCCCTGGGCCTGGACTTCGTTGCGCAGTTGCTGGACCTTCTGGGTGAGTTCGGCCGCGAACGGGCGCGGGCCGGGCGCGTCGGTCGCGCTGAGGATCGGTGAGGCCGCCAGGGCCAGGACGAGCAGGGAAAGGGGGAAGTTTTTCATTTCCAATTTCCTTAAGTTAAGGATGGAGGGCGCGCGACACCCTTCCCGGCAGATGCCGGAGGAGCGTCGGATGGTGGCCGGCGGGCTCGACCCGGAACGGGGAACCGGCGGCGCAGGGCGCGGAAAGGATTCGGGGAAAAAGGTGGCGTCACATCCGATTTAAAATCGCCGTGCTGAGCTCTAAGTTGCCTTTTTCCTCTTGTTCCTCTCTACTTGCAGAATCGGTCCGTTGCGCTTCCGGCGCAACCGCGCTGGGCCTACACGTGATCTTGGTCATGCGGATGAGAATCATTCCGGGATCTGGACGAGCGGCTGGAGGCAATCAACGATGGAGGGTAAATTGGCATAAAACATGGTTCAGCCGCGCCCAAGGAATGGGTTTCCCAAAGGGGAAGGGCAGAAAAATAATCCCGGCGGGCATACTGCCAGTCAGGCGAGATCAAGCTCTTTCTGGTGGATATAGACGATTGAAATCCTGGCTTTTCTCGGCGGAGGGTCGCTGAGGCAAGATTGGGCCCGGGACAGGCTCGGAGCAACCCGACCAGGGGTACCGGCCAGCGGCCGGCCGGACCCCGGCCCAGGGTTTCCACCTCCAGGGGCGTCTCATCCTTGGCGTAGGGCACATCCCGGCCGCCATGCAGGCGCCGGTAGCATCCCGGATCATTCCCATTTCCATTCAGGAAAGAACTAAGTCTAAAAATTCGCATTTACATCTATAAAAAATATTATATGTTTCATTAGATTCGATCGGCAATTCTATGGATTGAACTTTACTACATAAAATATATACATCTACTCAATGAAACAGGGCTTGGATAGTATGTTTTAAACGGATGGATTTTGGCCTGTTGTAGAGCTGTTTGCCGCGCCCGGCCACGGTGGCGGACATTCAGATCATTCGATGATGTTCTTGCTCATCTCAACAAAGGGGGGAGTTATGTGGCATGGAAATCCACTGTCGCCGCTAGCCTCATTGACGGCACTGCTCATTTGCGCCAACTCGGCCTTTGCGGCTCAACCGAAATTCCACATCGGATTCAGCGTGGAGACGGTGGCCCAGAGTGAAGATGATCTCCGGGGCGCCGAGCAGATCCTCAAGGAATACGGGGACGTCAAGAATGGCGGCATGGTCAGCATCATTTGCGCCCCGGACGATTTCATGTCCCAGCAGGAGACCTTGATCTCCAACCTGGTCAGCCTTTCCGAAGACCCGCTCATGAAGGTCATCGTGACCTGCAACATGCTGCCCGGTACCGCTGAAGCCTTCAAGCGGATCCGCGCCAAGCGTCCCGACATCCTTCTATTGGGCGCGATCCCCCTTGAGGATCCCCTGGTGGTCGCCAAGGTGTCCGACCTGGTCGTGGACATCGATTTCGTCTCCAGGGGCTATACCATTCCCTGGGTGGCCAAGCAGCTTGGCGCCAAGACCATGGTCCACGTCTCCTTCCCCCGGCACATGTCCCTGGAAAGTTTTGGCCGTCGGCGGGCGGTCATGGAAATGGCCTGCAAGGACCTCGGGCTCAAGTTCGTTTACTTGAGCGCTCCTGACCCGACCTCCGATGTCGGTGTCGCCGGCGCCCAACAGTACCTCCTGGAAAAAATGCCTCATTGGATCGCCCAATACGGGGGGCCAAATCGCGACAAGGTTGCCTTCTTCACCATC
>JAATGX010000053.1 GCA_015688915.1 Desulfuromonadales bacterium | reverse complement strand
GGAGACATGAGCTTCAATGTGGCCGGCACCAGCGAGGGCGTAACCGCCCTGCAGATGGACATCAAGATCGGCGGCGTCACCAAGGAGATCATGAAGACGGCCCTGAGCCAGGCCCGGGAAGGGCGGCTGTTCATCCTGGGCAAGATGGCCGAGACCCTGGCCACTCCGCGTGACGAGATGTCCCCCTTTGCGCCGCGCATCACCACCATCTGGATCAAGACCGATCGCATCCGCGACGTCATCGGCACCGGCGGCAAGAACATCCGCAACATCACCGAAACCACCGGCGTTACCGTGGATATCGAGGATACGGGCCGCATCAACATCGCCAGCACCAGCAAGGAGGCTTGCGACCTGGCCATCCAGATGATCCGCGGCCTGACGGACGAGGCCGAAGAGGGTAAACTCTACCTGGGTACGGTCAGGAAGATCATGGACTTCGGCGCGTTCGTGGAGATCATGCCGGGCACCGACGGACTGGTGCATATCTCCGAGCTGGATACCAAGCGGGTCAAGACGGTTACCGAGGTGCTGAACGAGGGTGACAAGGTGCTGGTCAAATGCATCGGTGTCGACAAGAACGGCAAGATCAAGCTCTCCCGCAAGGAAGCGCTCGGTTTCAACCCGGACGGCAGCCGTATCGAAGGGTACAGCGCCGAATAGGCGAAGCAGCATATCAGAAATGAAAAAGGCGAAGCGCGAGCTTCGCCTTTTTTGCGTTGCGGGTGATGATCCGGCTATGCAGGTTCCACGCAGATGGCAAAGCGGGACATTTCAGCCCAGCCCCAGTCCTTGCCGCGCCTCATCCAGCTTCTGCTTGATGGCGGAGTTCGTGCGGCAGGCGAGCACGCTGCGGGCCAGCTTGCGGCATTCCTCCAGGGAGTGGGCGCGGATGGCCTGTTTGACCACCGGGATGCTGGGGGCCGAGAGGCTGAACTCACGGATGCCCATCCCCACCATGAGCAGGGCATTGAGCGGGTCGGCAGCCATTTCGCCGCAGACCGATGCCTTCTTGCCCGCCTTTGCCGCAGCATCGGCCACCCGCTTGATGGCATGGAGTACGGCCGGGTGGTGCTGGTTGTAGTACTGCTTTACCTTCTCGTTGTTGCGGTCGGCGGCCAGGGTGTACTGGATCAGGTCGTTGGTGCCGATGCTGACGTAATCCACCTCGCGAATGAGGAACTCGATGATCTGCACGGCGGCCGGCACCTCGATCATGATCCCCAGGGGAATATCCTCACGCAGCTCATGCCCCTCCCGTCCCAGTTCATCTCGTACCGAAGCGAGTATCTGCCTGATCTGGCGAATCTCGTCCACACACGAAACAAGGGGGAACATGATGGTCGGATTGCCCGCGGTCGACGCCAGCAGGATGCCGGCCAACTGGTCCCGAAAGATATCCTGTTGCTCCAGCGAGATGCGGATGGAGCGCCACCCCAGGAACGGGTTGTCTTCGCGGGGATGGTTGAAATAGTGCAGCGCCTTGTCGCCGCCGATGTCCAGGGTTCGGATGTTGACCGGCTGGCCCGGGAACTCCTCCAGGATCTTGCGGTAGATGCCGGCCTGTTCGCTGCGGGTGGGAAAGGCCGAACGCGCCATGTAGGGAAATTCGGTACGGTACAGTCCGACCCCTTCGGCGCCATGGAGATTGGCGACCTTGACGTCGGAGATCAGGCCGATGTTGGCATTCAGCATGATCTTCATCCCGTCGCTGGTCATGGCCGGCAGGTCGCGCAACCCCTCCAATTCCTTCAACCGGCCGGTATAGTCGCGTTCCAGCCGGTCGTATTCCTTTTTCACCGCGCCATCCGGGTTCAGGTAGACATGCCCGGAGGTGCCGTCCACGATGATCTCGTCTTTGATGTTGGCCGCGGCCATGAGCCCGGTGATGCCCAGTACCGCCGGGATGCCGAGGGATTTGGCCATGATGGCGGCATGGGAATAGACATTCCCCTTTTCGGTCACCAGGCCCAGGACCTTGTCGTGGTCCAGCATGGCCAGGTCAGAGGGAAAGATCTCCTCGGCGACGATCACCCGCTGTTCCTTCAGCTTTACCGTGGTTGTTCCGTTGCCTTCCAGGCAATCGATGATACGTCTGCCGATATCTTCCATGTCGGCCGAACGCTCCCGAAGATAGGGATCTTCCATGGCCGAAAAGGCCTGGACATAATGCTGGACCACGTCGTGAACAGCCCGGGTGGCGCCCGCACCCTGATCGATCAGGTCGCTCACCTTGCCGCTGAACCCCCGGTCCTCCAGGATCATCAGGTGGGTGTGGAAAATGGTGGCATCATCCTCGGAGAGGGTTTCGCTGACCCGTTTCTCCATGTAGATGGTCTGGATCTTGACCTTTTCCAGGGCCTGGGTGAAGTTACGATGTTCCTCGGCCCTGGTGCCGACCTTGGCCACCTTGATTACCTTGTCGCTGAAACGGTCGAGAATGTAGATCCTGCCGCGGCTGAAACCCGCCGATACCGGTGTCCCGGTCAACGCCTGCGTCGCCGCCGGTGAGGGTTTTGCGGCTTTGCGGCTTGGAGATGCGCTGCCGGTGAGCTTTGCCAACTCCTGCTCGAACCAGGCGCGTTCCTGTTCCTTATGCTGGATGGAATCCAGCAGGCGGGCGTTGTGGACGATACTGCCGATCTGGAAGGTGATGGTACGCAGGGTGCTGATCTCGTCAGCGCTGAAACTGCGCGCGGCGCGGGTCTGGATGACGATGACGCCGATGGGGGACTTGCGCTCGAACAGCGGTAGACCGAGGAAGGAGAGGAATTTCTCCTCCCTGGTCTCCTTGAAGTATTTGTAGCGGGGGTGGGCCGGGGCGTTGTCGGTCATGACCATGCCGCGGCTTTCCACCAC
This sequence comes from Desulfuromonadales bacterium, assembly GCA_015688915.1. Lineage (GTDB taxonomy): Bacteria > Desulfobacterota > Desulfuromonadia > Geobacterales > Pseudopelobacteraceae > JACPFJ01. The sequence goes on along the minus strand of JAATGX010000053.1, from coordinate 2,133 downwards.
CAGGCCGGAAAGCCCTTCGTTGACCTTCATGGAGGTGCGGTTGACCGATGCCTTTGACAGACCTTTGGTCGCCTTGAGCACCAGGGTCTCACCATCGTTTTCCAGCAGGTAGATGGAGCAGACATCGCTTCCCATGCGCTTGGCAACAATACCGACGATGTTGTCCAGGGTTTCGGGAAGATCGTGTGAATGCAGGATTATGGAACTGATGTCTTCCAGCGTGCGCAGGCCGATGGAGTGATGGCTTTCTTTCATGGTGGCGCCCCATTGCGTGATGTGCTGCAGTATAATGCACATTGTTTTTTAGTGAAAGTAAAATATTTTCATGTTTTGATATGTTCTGGAAAAGCGGGGAGCGGTCTGTTATCCTCCAGCCAGATTACGCGGCGTGGATCAAGGGAGGAAGGTGATAGTCATGACTGACAAGCTGCTGGATGAAAGGGTGCGCACGGGACTGGACCTGCTGGAGTCGGGGGATGCCCGGGGAGCGATTGCGGTTTTTGAAGGTTACTGCGGAGAGCACCGTGACTCCGCAGACGGTTGGTTCTATCTGGGGGATGCCCTGGCGGAGGACGGGCGGATCGATGACGCCATTGCACGGTATCGGGAGGGGCTCAAGCTGGCCCCCGATGATGTTGACGCCCTGACGACAATGGGGGACCTGCTGTTTGAGGCGGGCAAGTACCCGGATGCCATTGCCAGTTACACCCAGGTGCTGACGCTTGCTCCCGGGGACGCCGCTGCCCTGGTCAGTATCGGTTTGGTCAATAACAGCCAGGAGCGGCCGGAAGACGCCATCCGCGCCTTCCACCAGGCATTGGAACTGGAGCCCGAGAACGTGTTTGCCTGGAACGCCCTGGGTGATGCCCTGTACGGGCAGGGGGACAGCCAGGGCGCGGTGGATGCCTTTCAGAAGGGAATCGAGATTGATCCCGATGACCCGGCGGCCCATTTTAATCTGGGCGAACTGTTCTACGACATGGAAGAGCTGGAAGAGGCCGAGGAAGAGTGTCGCGAGGCCATACGGCTCGATCCGACCTACGGCATGGCTTACCTGACCCTGGGCGGCATCTGCATGGACCAGGACCGGACCAAAGAGGCCATTGCCTATTTTGAGCACTATCTGAACTACGAGAAATCACCCCAGGCCGCAGACATGGTTGTCGAGGTCAAGGCGGTCGTGGAGGGGCTGAAAGAGGAGCTGAAGGGGTAGGGGACTCGAAGCCCGGCGGATCATGATCCGCATACGAAAAAGCCGGCCTGGCGCCGGCTTTTCCATTTCCGCTCATGGTGTCCTGTTTGCTACCTGCGGACGAAATCCGGCTTGGCAAAGGAGTATTCGAACTGCATGTGGTCGGTGTAGGTCCCGTTCAGGATGGCGACCACGTCCTCGGTGAAGACCAGTTCCTCGTCCGTGGGGATCACGAAGACCTTGACCGGCGAGTCGTCGGTGGTGATCAGGGTTTCCCGTTTGCGGGTCATGGCGCCCTTGTTGCGCTCACGGTCGAGAACGATGCCGATATGCTCAAGCCCTTCAATGGCCTTTTCGCGGATCAGGGCCCCCATCTCCCCCACGCCGGCGGTGAAGACCACGGCGTCGAGTCTTCCCACGGCGGCCATGAAGGCGCCGATATACTTCTTCAGGCGGTAGGCCTCGATCTCCAGGGCAAGCTTGCACCGGGGATCGCCCGCATTGGCGTTTTCAATGACATCGCGGCGGTCGGTAAAACGTCCGGTGACGCCGATCACGCCGCTCTTCTTGTTGAGAATGCTGTCGATCTCCTTGGCGGAAAGGTTTTCCTTCTGCATCATGAAGGCGGGGATGGCGGGATCGATGTCGCCGCAACGGGTACCCATGACCGCGCCCTCAAGAGGGGTCAACCCCATGGTGGTGTCCACGGAGATGCCGTTCTTGATGGCACAGTGGGACACACCATTGCCGATGTGCATGGTGACGATGTTGCAATCCCTGGGTTGTTTCCCCAGCAGTACGGAAGCGCGCTTGGATACGTACAGGTGCGACGTGCCGTGGAAGCCGTAACGCCGCACCTGGTATTTCTCGTACCATTCATACGGGAGCGGGTAGATGTAGGCATGCTCCGGCATGGTCTGGTGAAACGCCGTGTCGAAGAT
>JAATGX010000112.1 GCA_015688915.1 Desulfuromonadales bacterium | reverse complement strand
GGGCGTCCTCCACATAGACGGGGCTGATGGTATGGGGGGCGCAATAGGCGCTGGAATCGCACGACAGGTTGAGGACTAGGCCGCCACCGGCGCCGTCCTTGTTGAAGGTGCTGGTGGACTTGCATTTGCTCCAACAGGCGGCGTTCACCGTGGTCACGCTGTTGTTGTAGGTGCCGTCTATGGACCGCGCCATGGGGATGATCTGGATATTGCCGCCGCCCGGCAGCTTGACGCCAATCTGGGGCATGGGAGAGGCCACCGGCACGGCGTAAGTCGTCACGTTGGGGACCGACATCAGGGCGAGATTGTTGGCGTCCTTCTGGTTGCTGTTGACGGCGTTCTGGACGGCACTTTGCAGGAGGGTCTTGCCGTAGTAGGACACGGCGGCGGAGTAGTAGGTGCCGAATTTCGACGGTTCTTCCGGACAGAGGCCCCGCAGGTAGCTGAAATTCGTCGCGGACGTCTTCGAGGTGCAAAGACCGTCGTAATTGTCGAGGCTTGTCTGGCCGACGAACCAATTGGCGCCGTTGATCCCTTCGGCAGTGCCGATACTGTCGAGCAGAGTGCCCACATTGATGCCGAGGGCGGGCCTGTTCGCATCTTCCGTATAGGTTGCCGCGGCCCCGCCTGAAACCTGGCCGGCGGCGTTGGCGCCGGCGACGGTACCGCTGCTGGTGACGACCGGGAAGCGGCTTCCCGGCAGTTGGTCGCCATCGTAACTCGGGTTGATGTCCGACAGCACTAGGGCGAACGGCTTGGCGCAACCGGGAAATATCTGGTACGGCTGGTAGCTTGGCGTCGTGGTGCCCGACGCCGGGGTACCCCAGGTCTGTTTCGCGCTGATCCACGAATCCAGGGCGCTGCTTGTCGCGGAATCGAAAACCGGCGTGGCTTTCCCCGCGAAATACCGGAGCCCCTCGTACATGATCTCCGCGATGGGGTTGCCCCAGTCGCGGCAGTTCCCCTCCAAAAACGGCGACAGCCATGAGTTGCCGTTATTGCAGGGGCCGCCGAACGGCGGCGTCCCGTTGTAGCCGACGCTGCTGCCGTAGTTGTAACCCACCAGCCGCAGACGGTCGATAGTCCGTATCAGGTTTCCCTGTGGCAGGTCCGAGGCGGAACCGGCATTGCCGCTGCCCGAGAAGTTGAAGACGCCGTTGTTCAGGCTGTACTCGTCCGTGATGGCCGAGATGTCCTTGCGCAGAACGCCGCCGCTCAGATTTTTCGTAAAGGAGCCGGTTATGAGTCCGAAATACATGGGCGCGCGCTGGACGCACAACCCGCCGAAAGGGGTGAGCGAGGTGCAGTCGCTGTCCTGGATGCAGGTCTTGCTGAACTGCTTGGAGCAGACTTTGTCGCCTGCCTGGCCTTCGCCGTATTTTTGCAGCAGGCCGCTCGGCTTGTAGGTGACGGCCCCGGAGGAACTGTCCGTATACTTGCGGCAGTTGGACTCCAGCCCGACGCTGCTGTTGCACACCTGCACGCGGGTAATGTACTGGAAGCCGGTGGTCCCGTTGGCGCTGGTCACACCGGGGGCCGCGGCCCAGTCGCATTCCGTGGTTTCCTTGGCACCCCATTCCCACTTCCGGTGGGTGGAGTTGGGAATCATTTTCAACAGAGGGGGGCCGGGGACAAAATCCGTCACCCCCGTGTTGCTGGAGCCGTTGCCGGAGACGCTGTCGGTAGTGCTGCAGAAGAGGTGCCGCTGGGCCGTAATGCTCCCGGTGGTCGGCGTGCCGGTATTGATAAAATCCTGGGTCTGGATGCTACATCGGTTGTCGGGTGAAGTCGTGATGTTGGGGGCACGCAGGTTGCCGTTACCCAGTATGGTCGTGCCGAAAATGCTCCAGGAACTGTCCCCCGGACGCTTAACCCAGAGGCGCACACCGTTGCTCCCTCCTTTGTTGGTTTGGTGCACTACCAGCCGGTACCACCCTGTAGCGGTGGCGTTGTACGTGCCGGCGACGATGTTCGGCGTGGTACCGCTGCCCGTGCAGTTGGTCGTGTAGTCATAATTATTCGGATTCACGTCGGTTCCCGAATTTGCCGACGGCAGGAAACACGCGCTGTGGCAACCGTAGGCCGAGGCCACGTTGGTGAAGGTCGGGCTGGTAGCGCTGACGCCGACCAGCAGCTCGGCACCGTCGTCGCTGTCGAGGATGAACTGCCAGTTCCCGGTCTTTCCCGACGTCACCTGGAATTCGGTGACCACCATCAGGTTGGAGTTCGGGAGTGCGGCATATCCTGACGGATTGTCCGGGGTCAGGTTGGGATCGTTGAAGTCATTGGCAAAACCGAAACTGTTGAAAGAGGTCGGGGTGAAAGAGGTGTTCAGGCTCGCGGAATCGTTCCCGCACTGGTACTGGTCGTCCATGGTCGAACTGTGCGTGTATTTGGCCCACAGGATCTTATTCCAGCCCGCCTGGCCCGAAGTGGCCCATTTCGCCGTGACCGAGGCGGAACAGACCGTCGGCTGGGGCGCGGCGCCGATGCCGACCAGTTGCCTGGACCTGTCGGCGCACTGTGCGTAACCGGTGGCGGCATCGCAATCGGAATCCACCACGCACATGCCGCGGTAGGGGGGCTGCGTGGAATCGCTCCCGGTATATTGGCACAGCCGGCCGGTGAACTCCTTGGACCAACTGTGGGTCTCCTGGGGGATGTAGCCCCGCTCCAGCACGGTGACGCCGGCCGTGCTCCCCGAAGTGGCGGTGTCGGTGCTCCGGTGCCCGCCGTAAAGCACTTTGCGCATGACGTCCATACGGGACATAGTGAGCCAGTTGAGCACGTTGCCGCTCCACTGGCCGCCCGAGGCGCTGCAAAACTTGTCGGTGGTCACCGAGGCCGGGTTGAAGCGGTTGGTGGCTGCGTCGGAACTGGCGCCGCTGCCAGAGTAGGTATAGCATTTGTAGGGATCGAAATACCCGTAGTAGTCGATGGAATGATCGTAGCCGATTTCGAGACGCCCGTCGCTGTCAAGGTCGGAGGCGTCGTTATAGGCGGTGTAGTACATGCGCTGGTCCCGCCCCATTTCCAGCAGAACCAGAGGAGGCACCACCTGGGCGACGAATGGCGGGATATTGCAGTAGTTGGTCGCCGCCGGCACTGCGGCCCCGGCGGGCGCCGGGCCGGCGAGGATGGCCGGAACAAGGGCCGCGAGCGCAAGGAGAATGGGCCGTCTCATATCACCACCTCTTTAGATAGAGTTCAGTAATCATGGTTCCCTCCTGCCTGAAGTCCACCACATCTCCGACCGCGATCTCGGCAATCTCCGCCGGCCGGAGCAGCCCGCTCCGGCTGTCGTCCCGGCCGGGCACATACTTGAATACCTTCATGCGGGGGGCAAAAGCGAACGTCCGGCCGTCAATCACGATTCTGCTGGTGGCCACGGCCTGGACCGTGCCCCGGCTCCGGACGTGATACGACATTGAGCCGGACGAATAGGAGGCCGCACCCGCGCCGCGGGAAACGGAGGCGAGCGCCAGCAGCAGAGCGAACGGCAATATTTTCCGCATATGGTCCCCTTTCACGGGCGCGTCACCCTTTTCTCTTCGCAAAATCAGAGCCGCCAGTCCCGGCTACTTCCCGTCAATCATCCTCTTCAAAGCCTCCGCCTCCATCCCTCCCACCACGACCTTGCCGTCGGGCATGACCAGCGTTGGCGTGCCCGATATGCCATTGGCGTTGCCGAAGGCCATAATCTTGTCCACCCCGTCCTTGCCCTCGTTGCCGGCCGGTTTCGGCAATTCTCTGCCTTCGAAGCCGTCGTCAAGCAATTTCCTGCTTTTCTTTGCAAAAATCACCCGCGCCCTGTCATAGGCTGCCGGGTGCATGGGCAGGGGGAAAAGCATGATATGGATGGCCACATCAGGGGCGATCTTTTCCAGTTTCTTCAACTCGGTATGCATGTTGCGGCAATAGGGACAGTCCGGGTCGGTGAAGACGTACACCTTTTTCGTACCCTTGGGGTTGCCCATGATAATGGCGTTTTCAGTCGGGATCGTCTTGGGATCGATCGACGTCACCTCCTTTTGCCGGGGCAGGTCCTGCATGTGGGAAGACACCGGCCTGAAGTCGGGAAGCGCCGCCATCATCCCCTGGATGATATGCTTCTTGCCGTAATCCATGAACAGGATGCCTTGTCTGCCTTCCTTTTCCAGCAATATCTCGAACAGCCCGTTGGCGGGCGAGGGTTTGACCGATTTCACGGTTACCCCGGCGTTTTTGAGGAGATCTGCCGCCTCCTTTTCCGTCAACTTGTGGCAGACCATGCAGTCGCCGCCGCAGCCGTCCTTGGCCATGGCAAACGACGGCGACACAATGATAACGGTAACGGCAAGCGCGACGAGAAGTTCTTTCAACATGGATATGCATCCTTTCCTGTGTAGTATGCGTGCTCAAGCAAAAACAATGCCCTGCGTTATCGATATATAACTCACTGATAACATACGGTAAAACGATTCACCACCGTACCAGCTCTGCAAAAATTTCATACTACGCCCCTGTCCGGCATGGGCCATGTATGCAAATTTTGCCTACTCGATCCCGAATTCCTTGAGCTTGTAAAGTAGCGAACGGTGGCTGATCTCCAGGATCTTTGCCGCCTGGGTGCGGTTGCCGCCGGTCTTTGCCAGGGCCTTGCGGATCAGGTCCCGCTCCATGACCTGTTCGGCCTTCTTGATGGACAGATCTTCATCCGGAAATGAAACCTCAACTCCCGCCGCCTCGCGGATACCGGCAGTCAGGCACTGCCCGGTGATGCAATCACCCTCGCACAGGATCATGCCCCGCTCGATAACGTTCTCCAGCTCCCGCACATTACCCGGCCAGGCATAGGCCATGAGACTCCGCATGGCCTCGGGCGAAATCCGGACCGGCGGCCGCTGCATGGCCCGGGCGTATTTTCCCGTGAAATGCTCGGCCAGAAGCGGAATGTCCTCAACCCGCTCCCTGAGCGGCGGCAACTGGATAACAAAGACATTCAGGCGGAAAAAGAGGTCCTCACGGAAACGCCCGGCCCGGACATCCGCCTCCAGGTCGCGGGAGGTGGCGGAGAGCACCCGCACGTTGACCTTGCGTGCCGTGGCAGCGCCGACCGGACGGATCTCCTCCTCCTGGAGCACCCGCAGCAGCTTGACCTGCAGGGCTGGCGGCATCTCGCCGATCTCGTCCAGAAAGAGCGTCCCGGCGTCGGCCTGTTCGAACAGCCCGGCCTTGTCGCCGGCCGCATCGGTAAAAGCGCCGCGCACATGGCCGAACAGCTCGCTCTCCAGCAGGTTTTCCGGGATGGCGCCGCAATTGACCGCCACGAACGGCCTCTTTGCCCGCTTCCCGGCGCCATGGACGGCCCGTGCCACCAACTCCTTGCCGGTGCCCGATTCACCCAGGATGAGCACGGTTGTCTTCAGGTTGCACACCTTGTCGATCTGCCCGAAGATCTCCCCCATGGCGCCATTGCGGCTGATGATGCCGTGAAAAACGCTTTTTCCCGCCACGGCCCGGCGCAGGCGGCTGTTCTCCTCCCTGAGCCGCTCCCGCTCCTCGGCCTTTTTCAGCACCATCACGATCTCATCCTTTTTGAACGGCTTGGAGATGAAATCGTAAGCGCCCATCTTCAGGCACTCCACGGCCGTGTCAACCGTTCCGTAGGCCGACATCATGATGACCGGCGAGGAGACGCGCTCTTCCAGCGCCCCGGCCAGAAAGGCCTTGCCATCCATCTCGGGCATGCGGATATCGCAGAGGATGAAGTCATACACCTGTTCCCGCACGCGGCGCAGGCCTTCAGAGCCATCCGGGGCCGTATCCGCCCGGTACCCCTGACGCGTCAGCATGACCGACAGCATGTGGCGCAGGTTTTCCTCGTCGTCGATGATCAGGATGTGCTTTTGGACTGTCATGGTTAGGTTCCTTCTTGAAGCGGCTAAAGGCAAATCCCCCTCGGTCCCCCTTTTCCAAAGGGGGAGGCAAAAGTTCCCCCCTTTGACAAAGGGGGGCTAGGGGGGATTTAGCGCCACCGGCAGCCACAAGGCGAAACAGCTCCCCTTGCCCGGCGTGCTCTTCACGGCGATGCGGCCACCGAAACCGTCGATGATCCGGGCCGAAATCGCCAACCCCAAACCGGTGCCCCGGCCCGGCTGCTTGGTGGTGAAAAACGGGTCAAAGACCAGTTTCTGCTGATCTGCCGGAATACCGCCGCCGTTGTCCAGCACCTCGATGCGGACACACCCCGGCCGGCGACCGGGCAAGGTCCCGTCGGCATCCCGGACCCCCCTGATGGCGAGCCTTCCCCCTTCCGGCATGGCATCCCGACTGTTGAGCATGAGATTGACCAACACCTGCTGGAGTTGATGGGGGTCGGCCAGGACCATGGGCAGGGCCTCCTCAAACCAGGTCGAAACCTTGATGAGCTTGAAAGCCCCCTGTTGGGTGAGCAATTCAACGGACTCGTTCACCAGCGTGCGGATGTCGGTGGCTTCCACGACGGCGGTACGGGGGCGGGAATAATCCAGCAGGCCCCGCACGATGCGGTCGATGCGCTGCACCTCATGATCGATGCGCCCGAGGTACTCCTGCACCGCGGGGTCCTTCACACGGGCCCCGGCCAATGAGAGGTAGCCGAGGATGCCCGCCAGCGGATTGCCCACCTCATGGGCGACTCCGGCGG
>JAATGX010000069.1 GCA_015688915.1 Desulfuromonadales bacterium | reverse complement strand
GGTGCCGGTCTTTCCGGCGGACGGACGCTCCTGGCTGAATTTCTTAAGGGATTTGGCGGTACCGTAGGTCATGACGTCTTTCAGCATCCCGGTTGTCACAAAGGCGGTGGCCGGGGAAAGGGCCGGGGTGATTGCCGGCGGGATTTCCGCCCAGGTCCGGCGCGTGCGGTCATAGATGCGGACAATGGCCCGCGGTTCGGGGCGCGAGCCGCCGTTGGCCAGGGGGGAGTAGGCCAGGACCAGATCGTTCAGGGTGACCTCTTCGGTGCCCAGGGCCAGGGAGAGATCATTGGGTTTGCGCAATGACAACCCCATCTTTCCGGCAAAATCCACGAACGCGGGGACGCCGACCGCCTCCAGCAGCTTTACCGTAATGACATTGTTGGAGTAGGCCAGCGCCTGTCTGAGGGTAAGGTCGCCCTGCTGTTCCCTTCCGTAGTTCAGCGGCGTCCAGGTTTCTCCATTTCCCCGGTTATAACTGACGGGCGTATCGTTCCAGCTGCTGGCGGCAGTGATCCCCTTTTCCAAGGCCGCGGCATAGATCAGCGGCTTGATGCTCGATCCGGGCTGGCGCTTGGCGGAAAAGGCGCGGTCATAGGGACTCCGGGCATAGTCAATACCCCCCACGGCGGCCAGAATATCCCCGGTAACGGGGTCCATGCACACCAAGGCGCCCTGAAGCCCGGGAGAGAGTTGCCTGACCCCCTCCCTCAAGGTCTTTTCCGCCAGCCGTTGCAGGTTCAGATCCATGGCCGCGGTCACTTCCAGTCCCCCCTGTTCGACGATCCCCGCCCCGTACCGCTCGATCAGTTTGTTGCGGATATGGGCCAGGTAATACGGAGCCTGGCCCGGTTTGGTGACCGATGGGGGATGCGCTCGAAGCTGTTTCTCTTGCCGCGACGTGATCATCTTCAGTTCCACCATCCGTTTGACGACCAGATCCCTGCGTCTCCCGATGTCGGCCGATTTCCCCAGGGGGTTGTAGCGGCCCGGCGATTTCGGTACACCGGCCAACAGGGAGCATTCGGCGTCGGTCAACTCCTCCGGGTTTTTGTCGAAATAGAGGCGGGCCGCCTGGGCAATGCCCCAGGCCCCGTTCCCGTAATAGATCTCGTTGAGGTACATCTCCAGGATCTGCGGCTTGGTGTACCTTTTTTCGAACTCGATGGCCAGGCGGGCCTCTTCGAGTTTCCTCTCCATGCTCTTCTCACCGGACAGATACTTGTTTTTGATCAACTGCTGGGTAATGGTCGAACCCCCTTCGGCCAGCCTCCCCTTGACCACATCCTTTACCACGGCCCGGGCGATCCCCCGGACGTCGATCCCGCCGTGCTGGTAGAAGCGGGAGTCCTCGATGGCCACCACGGCATTTTGCAGGAAAGCGGGGATGCGGTAGATGGTGACCCAGTACCGTTTCTCCGGCAGTATCCGGCCCGCGAACCGCCCGCGGCTGTCAAAGACCTTTATGGAGGTATAACCGGCGGGCAGGGGGGGATAGGCGGCGAATGGTTCCTGGGCACGGGCCGATGAGGCAAGGGTGAGGAGCAGCACGATACCTGCGGCGGCTGGGCGGGTCAATCGTCCGAAAAGTGAGGATACAGGGGAAATCAAGGTTACTGCCTACTCCTTCGGGAGGACGTTCCGCCAGAGGCTGGATCCCGTCACACCGGTTGTTGATCGACGCCGTGGCATGAAACGGTCAGCGCTTCGGCGGGGGCTGGCGCGGAATCACCGGCTGGGGCAGATACCGGGGCAGTCCGCCCCGTATCTCAACCACCGGCCCATCCTCAAGTTCATCCAGCTCCCCGATATCGTCCTCGTACTCCGACTCACCGACCGCCCAGGCGTACACCCGTTGGGAATCCTTCAGCAGCGGATTGTTCGGGAAATCGAAGGTGCGTTTCTGCATATTCTCGTCGTACAGCCCGATGCAGCCGTGGGAGGCGGGCCGGCCCGGCAGGTCGCGGGCATGGATCCAGTAGGCGACGTTGTCCGACCCGATATGGAAGCGCATGGCGTTGTCCATGGGGTATTGTTCCTCATCGCCGGCCGTCTTGTAGAGCGAGGAGGTGTGGGTCCGGTGGCGGGCATCGATGCGGAAAATGCCGGTCGGGGTCTCGGTCCCGGCCTTGCCGGTGGCGGCCGGCACGGAGAAGGCCAGCTTGCCGTGTTCGTAGGCGCCCAGCCACTGCTCGGTGATGTCCACCAGGATGTATTTCTCGTGGCGGGCCGCCGGCTGGTAGAAGCGGGGCAAAGGGGTGTAGTTGCGGATATCGGCCATGTTGTCCGGCACCTTGATGGTCATGCCGGGGTACAGGTGGCGGCGGTCGATGCGGTTGAAACGGGCCACCCAGACCCAGTCTGCCCCGAACAGCGACTGGATGGTGTCCTGGGGCTGCATGAAGTAGGGGTGCCAGTGGATGGACTTCAGGCTGGGATACTCCACGCGGGAGAGATCCTCCATGGCCTTGTCCCGCGGTGAGGCATCCGGTTCCGAGGTCATGGACGGCGTGCGCAGCACGGTAAACCCCACTATAACCGAGGTTAACAGGGTGACCAGTACGATCTTATGTGACAGCCGCATCCGGCTCCGGCGCATGGCGCGTCTCCACTGAACAGACATAAAAACTCATTTTAGGCGTTTGCCGTGCAATATTCAAGTGTTTGTCTCGTCCGGTCCCACGATTGTCTGGCAAAACAGCCGGTTGCATGGTACAGTCCGCGTCAACGAGGGCATAGACGGACTGAGGGAAAGGGAGACGCCATGACAGCCGCCGACAACGGAGAAAACGGCCCGGCACGGACATACAACCAATTCGCCAGCGACAACTACGCGGGGATATGCCCCGAGGCGTGGCAGGCCATGGATACGGCCAACCGGGGCTTTGTGCCGTCCTACGGGGACGACTGCTGGACGGAGCGGGCCTGCGGGCTGATCCGTGAGCTGTTCGAGACCAACTGCCAGGTATTCTTCGTCTTCAACGGCACCGCCGCAAACTCCCTGGCCCTTGCCTCTCTCTGCCTCTCCTTCCACAGTGTCATCTGCCACGACCTGTCCCACATGGAGACCGACGAATGCGGCGCCCCGGAGTTCTTTTCCAACGGCACCAAGATCCTGCACGTGGGGGGCGCCGAGGGCAAACTGGACCTGGACGAGGTGGAGCGGGCCATTACCCGGCGCAGCGACATCCACTACCCCAAGCCACGGGTGCTGAGCCTGACCCAGGCCACCGAGGTGGGAACGGTCTATACGGTGGATGAGATCGGCGCGGCATCCGACCTTGCAAACCGTTATGGATTGCGGGTGCAGATGGATGGGGCGCGTTTCGCCAATGCCGTGGCCTCGCTGGGCAAGACGCCGGCCGAGATCACCTGGAAGGCCGGTGTGGACGTGCTCTGCCTCGGTGGCGCCAAGAACGGCATGGCCATGGGCGAGGCGGTGGTCTTTTTCAAGCGGGAGCTGGCCGAGGAGTTCGATTACCGCTGCAAGCAGTCCGGCCAACTGGCCTCCAAGATGCGCTTCCTGGCGGCGCCCTGGATCGGGATGCTGGAGAGCGGCGCCTGGTTGCGCAACGCTCAGCATGCCAACCGTTGCGCGCAGTTGCTGGAACGGGAGCTGTCCACGATCAGCGGGGTGGACATCATGTTCCCCTGCCGGGCCAACTCGGTATTCGTCCAACTTCCGGGGCGGTCGGCCGAGGCGTTACGGGAGGCCGGCTGGCGTTTCTACACCTTCATCGGCTCGGGCGGGGCGCGGTTCATGTGCTCGTGGCAGACCACGGAGGAGGACGTACGGTCGCTGGTCGCGGCGGTGCGGCTGGCTATTGGCTGAATAAATACAATCTGCCAAATATACAATCTGCCACAGAGACACAGAGACACGGAGAAAAGCGAAAAAACGGAGAAAACCGAATCTGACACCTTGTACTCACACAAAGGCACGAAGACACGAGGAGAATCTGAATGCCGAATCCATTTTTGGAAAACCAGTCTTACACCATGTCTTTCTTTGTGCCTTCGTGCCTCCGTGTGAGATAAGCCTGAACAGATTTTCTCCGCTTTTCTCCGTGTCTCTGTGTCTCCGTGGCAGATTATAAATGAAAGGGGAGATGGAAAATGATCAAGACAGCCACATTCGAAGCCCTGCTGGAAGGCGCGGAACCGGACGGCGAGGGGGGCTTCATCTTCAGGCTGGAAGGGAAGACCTACCGTATCGCGGACAAGGACGAGGTGAGGAAGATCGCCGAGGAGCACGGCTACATCATCATCTACTGACCGGCCGATCCATGGGGCATGCCGTGCCGACCGGGCACATGCCGACAGGTGCTTATCAATGACGAACAGTTCACTGCTCATAATCGAGGACGATCACGATCTCCGCAAGGGTATTGCCGCCTACTTCAGGGACATGGGATATGCCATCCTTGAGGCATCGGAGGGAAGGGAAGGGCTCGAAGTCTTTGAACGGGAACACCCGGAGCTCGTCCTCACCGACCTGCGGATGCCGGTGCTTGACGGTTTTGCCGTCATAAAAGAACTGACGCGGCAGAGTCCGGACACGCCGATCATCGTCATATCCGGCACCGGGGCGATCAGCGACGCCATTCGGGCGATGCGGCTCGGCGCCAGGGATTACGTGGTCAAGCCGATCCACGATATGGAAGAGCTGGAGCTTGTTGTCGAACGGGCGCTGACGGAGTGCTGCCTCCGCCGTGAAGTGGATTCGCTCAAGCTCAAGCTGCTGGGAGGGGAGACAAAGGTCCATCCCGCGTTCTCGCCGATCACCACGCAAGCGCCCGCCATGCTGGCCGTCCTCCATTACCTGGAGGTGGTTGCCGCCACGTCCCAGCCTGTTCTGGTCAATGGAGAAACAGGGGTCGGCAAGGAGCTTCTCGCCCGGGCGATCCACACCATAAGCGCCCGGAAAGGACCCCTTGTCACCGTCAACGTGGCGGGGCTGGACGACCAGATGTTTTCCGACACGCTCTTCGGTCACACCAAGGGGGCGTTCACCGGCGCCGAAAGGGGTCGTGAAGGCCTGTTGGCGCAGGCGCGCGGGGGCACGCTCTTCCTCGACGAGATCGGCGACCTGAACGAGTCGTTGCAGATCAAACTGCTCCGCCTGCTCCAGGAGGGAGAATATTACCCCTTGGGCTCGGACATGCCCCGAAAAAGCGATGCCCGCATCGTCGTCGCCACCCACCGCGACCTGCGTGCCATGGTGGAAACGGTCTGTTTCAGGAAGGATCTGTATTACCGCCTGGCGACCCACCAGGTTGCCGTCCCGTCCCTCAGGGACCGCCGGGGCGACATACCGCTGCTGCTGGATCAGTTTCTGGGTGACGCGGCATCGGAAATGGCGAAAAAGAAACCGACGCCGCCGCCGGAACTTGCCGCGTATCTTGAAGCGCATCACTTCCCCGGCAACATCCGCGAGTTGAAGGCCATGGTCTTCGACGCGGTTGCCCAGCACACACACGGTGTCCTGTCCATGAACAGCTTCCTGAAGGCCATCGGCAGGGAGCGCCTGAACCGGCCGCCCGTTGCCGTCGAAGAGGGCGCGGCCGTGGTCATCCGGGATGCGTGCGGCGAGCGCGTCCCGACCCTCAGGGAGGCGGAGGAGGCCCTGGTTGCCGATGCCCTCAGGCGCGCCAGGGGCAACCAGGGTGTCGCCGCCGGCTATCTCGGGATCAGCCGGCATGCCCTGAACAAGAAACTCATCCGCGGCAAGGATAAGATTTCGTAACGTTTCACTGTTGTGCCCTCCTGAAAGCAGACCCATCGGACAATTGTCTCATCGGCGACATCTGTTTCATTCCCTCCATTATCACGACTCCACAACCATTCCCCGCGCGGCGCGTCATATCCATCGACAAATGTCGTACCCCTCCAGATGCCTTTTAAAGTAATATCATGTTGAAATTGCACGGATAATACTCTTGGCACCGTTCGTGCTGATTCTGAATGCATCAGCGCGACGGCCGCGTCCCGAGCCGGTATCACCAATCCATCCTCTGAAAGGTGAAGAGAATCCATGTTCAAGAGACGGCCGGGGCGGCGGCCCAGTTGTCGGAACAGGCCCAGGGACTGCAGAATCTGGTCAGTCAGTTCAAGCTCGCGTAATCCCGGGCACCCCACCTGTGCCCGGCCTTCGCCGCACTGCGCCAAGCGGGCAATCGAGGAGAACGTATGTTCAGCACCTTTGATACCGGAAACGAAGATACCGCCCAAAGCAGCCTCCCCGGCGCCGCGCCGGAGGAGGAGGCCGCGCCGCGCATCCTGGTGGCGGACGACCAGAAAATAAACCGGGCCATCATCGTCAATATCCTGCAAGACGAGGGATACAGCCTGGAGACCGCGAAAAACGGCAGGGAGGTGGT
The DNA here is from genome assembly GCA_015688915.1 of Desulfuromonadales bacterium. Taxonomy (GTDB): domain Bacteria; phylum Desulfobacterota; class Desulfuromonadia; order Geobacterales; family Pseudopelobacteraceae; genus JACPFJ01. The sequence goes on along the minus strand of JAATGX010000069.1, from coordinate 10,004 downwards.
GGACAAGTGGGAGAGCGGCGGCTTCGACCTGATCCTGATGGATATCCACATGCCACTGGTCGACGGCATCGAGGCCACCTGGATCATCCGCAGCCACGAAGAGAACAAGGACGAGTATACGCCGATCATCGCCTGCTCGGCGGATTACGCCAAGGAACGCCCCGAGGAATTTTCCTGCCTGGGGTTTGACGGCTTTGTACGGAAACCGCTCGACTTTGAGACGTTGCTGCGGGAAATCCGGCGCTGCCTTCACCTTAAAAAGCCCAGGCCGGCCTGAGCAGGTCTCAGCCGAAAGCCTGTCGCGCGGTTTATGAGTACATGTGAGCAGTCAAATTCATACCTGAGAGGTGCACCATGAAATGGTTCAACAACCTGAAGATCGGTACCAAATTGCTTGCCGGGTTCGTTGTCGTCGCCCTTATCGCCGGGGTGATCGGCGTGATCGGCATCCGGAAGATCAGGGAGATCAATGAGGCGGACACAAGACTGTACGAAAAGATAACCGTACCCACGGCCCAACTGCTTTCCATATCAACCGATTTTCAGAAGATACGGGTTACCGTCCTCTACCTGCTCAGGGCGACAACCAGGGAAGACAGGGAAAAATTCAGTCAGAAGGTCAAGGCGCTGAAAGAAGGTATAACCAAGGACGCGGGCTCCTTTGAAAAGACCATATTGACTGAAGAAGGGCGAAAGATGTTCGTCGATTTCAACCGGGAGCAGGGCAATTATTACGCGATGGTGGACAAATTGCTGCAGCTTTCCGTGGTCGGCAATGACCAGGAAGTCCAGGCCCTGCTCTCTTCCGGCCAAGTCGCAAAGGCCAGCGACCAGTTTGAGGCAACCGTCGACAAGCTGGTCGATGCCAAGATAGCACAGGCCAAACTGGCGTCCGAAGGCAATTCGGCCGCCGCCTCCGCCGCCTCCACGCTCATGTCCGTATTCGCCATTGTCAGCGTCATGCTGGCAATCGGCCTGGGGCTGTTCATCAGCCGCGCCATCACCCGCCCGATCAGCGAGGCCGTCGGTGTCGCCAATGCCCTGGCCGGCGGTGACCTGACGGTAAAGGTGGAGGCCAGGACCCAGGACGAGACCGGCCAGATGATGGAGTCCATCAGGAACATGGTGGAAAAGCTCAGGCAGGTTGTCGGCGACGTCATTGCCGCCGCCGACAACGTGGCCTCCGGCAGCCAGGAACTCTCCAGCACCGCCCAACAGCTTTCCCAGGGCGCCACCGAACAGGCGGCCAGCGCCGAGGAGATCTCCAGTTCCATGGAGGAGATGACCTCCAGCATCAAGCAGAACTCGGACAACTCCAGCCAGACCGAGAAGATCGCCGTCAAGAGCGCCGCCGACGCCAGGGAAGGGGGCAAGGCCGTTTCCGAAACGGTCAGCGCCATGAAGGAGATCGCCACCAAGATCTCCATTATCGAGGAGATCGCCCGGCAGACGAACCTGCTGGCGCTGAACGCCGCCATCGAGGCGGCCCGTGCCGGGGAGCACGGCAAGGGCTTTGCCGTGGTCGCCTCCGAGGTGCGCAAACTGGCCGAACGGAGCCAGGCCGCGGCCGGAGAGATCAGCACCCTGTCGTCGCGGAGCGTCCAGGTGGCCGAGACCGCCGGGGAGATGCTGTCCAAGATGGTGCCTGATATCCAGCGGACCGCCGAACTGGTGCAGGAGATCAGCGCCTCCAGCCGGGAGCAGGATACCGGGGCCGAGCAGATCAACAAGGCGATCCAGCAGTTGGACATGGTCATTCAGCAGAACGCCTCGGCTTCGGAGGAGATGGCCTCCACCTCGGAGGAGTTGTCCGGCCAGGCCGAACAGCTCAAGGAATCCATCAGCTTTTTCCGCATCGACGGCAACGGAACCCGGCAACAGGCCCGTACGGCCCGTCCGCCGCAGCACAGGACCCAGGTGGCCCACGTCGGCCGCAAGGCTGCCCCGGTTTCCGAGAAGCAGGCGTCCGGCGGCGTCCATCTCCAGTTGGGGGAAAAGAGCGGCGCGGACCAGATCGACGACGAATTCGAAAGGTTTTAGGGGGGTGCCATGAGCGTTGCTACGATAACGGAAACGACCCAGTACCTGACCTTCAAGCTCGCCGATGAGGTCTTTGCCCTTGACGTCGCCAAGGTCCGGGAGATCCTGGAATACACGTCGGTCACCAAAGTGCCCCAGACGCCCGGCTTCATGCGGGGCGTCATCAACCTGCGGGGCAGCGTGGTGCCGGTGGTGGACCTGCGGCTGAAGTTCGGGATGAGCGCAACCGAGCAGACCATCAACACCTGCATCATAGTGGCGGAGGTGGATATGGGGGATGAAATCATACTCCTCGGCGCTCTGGCCGATTCGGTGCAGGAGGTGAACGAGATGGAACCGGAACAGATCGAGGCCGCCCCCCATATCGGCACCCAACTGGATACCGAGTTCATCAAGGGCATGGGAAACCACAACGACCAGTTCGTCATCCTCCTCGACATCGACAAGGTCTTCGGGGTGAAGGAACTGGCGGGGCTGGCGGAGGCGGCATAACGGGGAACGATTCACACATTTTTATTTGTTATTTTGTGGTTCAAAAGGAGGTCGGCATGTCTCGCAGCAAAAGTGCGCTGAGCTTCGGAATGAAGATTCTCTCCGTTGTTCTCGTGAGCAGTATTGGCCTGGCCCTTGTCACCGGCCTCATTTCAGTGAAGCAGTCCATGGATTCCTACCATGGCTTCATCGATTCCTACCGGAAGTCGCTGTTCAGCAACTTCGACAACCAGGCAAAAAGCGAGGTCGAGACCGCGGTCAGCATGCTCCAGAAGATCTACGAGCGCCACCAGGCAGGGGAGATCTCCCTCGACGACGCCAAGAAACAGGGCGCCGACCTGCTGCGCGGCCTCAAGTTCGGCAAGGACGGCTATTTCTGGGCCGACACCACGGAAGGGGTCAACGTGGTGCTTCTGGGCAAACAGTCGGAAGGAAAGAGCCGCATCGATTCCCGGGACACGAAGGGCACGTACCTCATCAGGGAGATCATCCAAAAGGGAAAACAGCCCGGCGGCGGTTTCACCGACTACTGGTTTCCCAAGGGGGGCAGCGAGGCCCCGCTGCCCAAGCGCAGCTACTCCCTGGAATTCAAACCGTTCCAGTGGGTTGTGGGAACCGGCAATTACGTGGATGACCTGGAGGCGCTGGTCAAAAAGGCCGAGGAAGAGAACTGGCGGCACATCGAGCAGGGCATGTACCTGACGGGAGGGGCCGTGGTCGTGCTGGCCGTCATCATCTCCGTGGTCTCCCTCGTGGTCACCCGGCGCCTGTTGCGGCATGTGGGCACCGAGCCGGAGCATCTGGCTGAGATCGCGGCCCAGGTCGCCGGAGGGGACCTGACGATCCGCTTCGAGCAGGGCAAGGGCGGGGTGTACGACGCCATGCGCCTCATGGTGGAAAACCTGCGGCAGATCATGGACAAGGTCAATCAGAGCTCCAACGCGGTTTCTTCATCGTCGGTGGAATTGAGCAGCAGCGTCGAACAGATGTCCACGTCGTCCCGGCAAGTGGTGGGCCAGGCGGCAACGGTGGCCACGGCCAGCGAAGAGATGGCGGCCCCCAGTTCCGACATCGCCAACAACTGCCACCAGGCCGCGGAAAGTTCGCAGCAGGCAAGCACCACCGCCCAGAACGGGGCCGGTATCGTCAAAAAGACCGTGGAGGGGATGAACCGGATCGCCGACAGGGTGCGCAGTTCGGCTGCGGTCGTGGAACAGCTCGGCACCCGCTCTGACCAGATCGGCGAGATCGTCGGCACCATCGAGGATATCGCCGACCAGACCAACCTGCTGGCCCTCAACGCCGCCATCGAGGCGGCCCGGGCCGGGGAGCAGGGACGCGGCTTCGCCGTGGTGGCCGACGAAGTGCGGGCACTGGCGGAGCGCACCACCAAGGCGACCCACGAGATCAGCCAGATGATCAAGAGCATTCAGACGGAGACGCGGCAGGCGGTCAAGGCCATGGAGGAAGGGGTCGGCGAAGTCGAGTCGGGCACCACGGAGGCGGCCAGGTCCGGTGCTGCGCTGGAAGAAATCCTGGAAAAGATCAACGACGTGACCGTCCAGATCAACCAGATCGCCACTGCCGCCGAAGAGCAGACCGCCACCACGCGGGAGATTTCGAGCAACATCCAGCAGATTTCGGATGTGGTGGAGATGGGGGCGAAAAATTCCCAGCAGATCTCGGAGGCATCCACCGATCTTTCCCGGCTGTCGGGGGATCTCCAGAACCTGGTGCAGCAGTTCAGGCTGTAGTTCGTTTCGCACGTGTCACATCATCCGCAGGAGCGGCATATTTTCAAGGAGACGATAAAATGTCCACAGAGCTTGTACCGGTGAAGCCCGGCCAATCCCAGGGCGAGCTGACCCAACTGGTCAGTTTCACGCTCAGCCGCGAGGAGTACGGCGTCGAAGTTCTCAAGGTGCGGGAGATCATCCGCATGGCCGGCATCACCCACATGCCCAATACCCCGCAGTACGTGGAGGGGATCATCAACCTGCGCGGCAAGGTCATTCCGGTCATCTCCATGCGCAAGCGGTTCGGCATGCCGGAGCAGGAAAACAACGCCCGGACCCGCATCATAATCATGGATCTGGAGGGAGAGTTGATGGGGTTCATCGTGGACGCCGTCTCGGAGGTCATCCGCATCTCGGCCGGCGAGATCCAGCCTCCTCCCTCGGCGGCGACCGGCGGGGGCGAGCAGGAATGCATCGCCGGCGTCGTCAACCGGGCCGAACGCCTGCTGGTGCTGCTCGACCTGGACCGGATGTTCTCCCATGAGGAAAAGCAGTTGTTCTCCTGAAGGCACAGGAAACCGGAGACCAGCCAGCCTTATAACCGCTTTGAAAATGACGGAGGAAATCAATAATCATGGTATCTAACGTAAAAATTGGGACCCGCCTTGCGATCGGATTTTTGGTAATGTTCTTCTTCATGATCGTGATCGCCGCGATTGCTCTGACAAGTTTCACAAAAATGAACAAAAAGGTCGATGTCATTACCGGTGATAAATGGCCCAAAACCGTCATTCTTAATGATGTCAACAACAGGATCAATGCCGTTGCCCGCGCACTGGGAAACGGTATAATCCTTAATGACGCCGCCGAGGTCAGGAAAGAACTCGATAAAATTGCTGCGGAGCGGGAAGAGATCACAAAAATCCTGGAGAAACTCGACAAAGCCATAACAACCGGCGAAGGTAAAAAGTTGCTTCAGGAAATCAAGGATCACCGGGCCGCCTATGCTGTGGTACAGAAAGAAATTATCGAATTGATCGCATCGGGCAGGAGAGCTGAAGCGGGAGAGGTGCTGCTCCAGAAGCTCCGTCCGCTACAGGATAGCTATTTCGGGTCTGTGACGAAGTTGATCGACTTACAAGGCAAGAGGGTCACTGAAGCCGCAAAGGACGTTGAAAAGACCCATAAAGCGGCCGGACTCGAGATGATCATTGCACTTGCGGTTTCACTGATCACCGCCGCAGTGATCGGTTTTATTACCACCCGCAGCATCACCGTTCCTCTCAATCAGGCCGTGAAGGTCAACCGGAAGATTGCGGATGGGGATCTGAGCGTGTCCGTCACGGTTGATCGCAAGGACGAAATAGGCCAACTCAATGAATCAGTAAAATTGATGGTCGAAAATTTGCGTAAGATTATCACTCATTTGTCAGGTACGGCCTCCCAGGTGGCCTCGGCATCGACCCAGCTCCACGCAACAGCCGACCAGTTGGCGACCGCCTCCGAAGAGGTCGCTGCCCAGTCGGGGACGGTGGCGACCGCAGGAGAGGAGATGTCGGCCACTTCGGGTGATATCGCCCGGAACTGCACCCAGGCTGCCGAAGGGTCCAAACTCGCCAGTAACGTGGCCACGGAAGGTGCCGGAGTGGTCAAGAAAACCGTGGAGGTCATGGAGAGAATCGCCCGGAAGGTCCAGTCTTCGGCCCGAACCGTCGAGAGTCTCGGTGCCCGCTCGGACCAGATAGGCGAGATTGTCGGCACCATCGAGGACATCGCCGACCAGACCAACCTCCTGGCGCTCAACGCCGCCATTGAGGCGGCTCGCGCCGGTGAGCAGGGGCGTGGCTTCGCGGTCGTTGCCGACGAAGTGCGGGCTCTGGCCGAGCGGACGACGAAAGCAACCAAAGAGATTGGTGATATGATCAAGAACATCCAGAGCGAGACCAAAGGGGCTGTGGCCATCATGGAGGAGGGGGTACGCGAGGTTGAAACCGGTACCGAGGAGGCCGGCAGGTCAGGTGCGGCGCTGCAGGAAATACTTGACCAGATCAACACCGTAACCATGCAGGTCAGCCAGATTGCCACCGCCGCCGAAGAGCAGACCGCAACCACCAGTGAGATCAGCAACAATATCCTGCAGATGAGTGAGGTCGTGCAACAGACGGCCCGTGGAGCTCAGGATTCATCAGAGGCTGCAAGCGGACTCGCCAGGCTGGCCGAGGAGCTGAAGGGGATAGTTGGTCAGTTCAAACTGGCGAATAGCTAGACAAGTCTACATTTCGGGCGACGGCCTCGCGTCCCTGCCGCGGAGCCAATTGCGTCTCAGCCGAAACAGTCAGGTAATCTACAGAGACTTTTACCGCCGTTCAGAGGATCAGGCGCACATGGGTACTCCCCATGCAATCGGTTTGGGTGCACTCAATGGATACTTCCACGAACAACTCCCCCCTCGCATCCCCCAGGGACCGCCTCTCTCCCACCCGCGTGGTGGCGGGGGTCATACTCGCCAATCTTTTCGTCTATCTCCTGGTCGGGCTGTCCCTGTACCTGATACGGGAACAGTACGAGGAGCGGACGGAGATCAACACCCGCAACCTGGCGCAGGTGCTCGAGGCCGATATCCTGGGCACCATCGACCGGGTAAACGCCTCGCTGGTGGCCGTCGTAAACCTGCTGGAGCAGCAGTTGGCCGCCGGCGGCATCGACAGCGGCCGCCTGGACGGCTTCATTGCCGCGCAACAACGGTATATTACGGACATTCCCGAGTTGCGGGTCACCGATGCGAACGGCGCTGTCCGCCATGGCAGCGGCGTGGCGTCCGATCTGCGGGTATCGGCGGCGGACCGCGATTATTTCGTCCGGCTCCGCGACGATCCCCGGTCCGGGCTTGTCATCGGCCAGCCGGTCAAGAGCCGCATCAATGGGAAGTGGGTCGTGGCGCTTGCCCGGCGCTACAACCTGCCGGATGGCCGCTTTGCGGGCATTGTCCTGTCGCCGGTCCCGCTGGAGCGTTTTGCCAAGGTATTCTCCTCCCTCGACATCGGCAGGCACGGGGCGATCTCCCTGCGTGACGGAGATCAGGCGGTTGTGGCGCGCTATCCCGAAAATAACGGGATCGGCAGCGTAATCGGCAACAAGGATGTCTCGCACACCTCGCGCGAACTCCTGCGCGACCATCCGGACCAGGGAACCTACAAGGCCCTTGTGCATCTTGACCGCATGGAACGCGTCATCAGTTATCGCGCCATAGCGCACTATCCATTGTACATCTATGTCGGCATGGCGCCGGCGGACTTCCTCGCCCCCTGGCGCCGGGAGGCCCTGATGGCTCTGGCGCCGACCATGGTGTTCACCCTGCTTTCCCTGGTCTCGGTATGGCGCCTGAATCGCGGCTGGGCGAACGAGAAACAGGCGATGGAGGCGCTCCGGCAGAGCGAGCAGCGCTTCCATGCGATTTTCGAATATGCCGGGATCGGCATTTCCGTCGCGGACAGGCGGGCGCGCCTGGTGGAGTGCAACCCGGCGTTTCACAGGATGCTGGGGTACACCGGGGCGGAACTCGGCGGCATGTCGCACGACGATATCACTCACCCCGACGACCGGGAGGAGGGGTTGAGGCTGTACGGAGAACTCGCTGCCGGGGAACGTGACAGCTACCAGAGGGAAAAACGCTATATCACGAGGACCGGCCAGGTGATCTGGGCACACCTGACCATGTCCCTGATCCGGAATGCCGCGGGTGAGCCGCTGTACAGCATCGCCATGATCGACGACATCACCGGGCGCAAGCAGATGCAGGAGATGATGATCCAGACGGAAAAGATGTCCATGATCGCCGGGCTGGCGGCCGGCATGGCCCATGAGATCAACAATCCCCTCGGGATCATCGTGCAGAACCTGCAGGTCCTTGAACGGCGGTTTTCCGCGACCCCCCGGAACACCGACATAGCCAGGGAGGCCGGCGTCGAACTTGAACGGGTGCTCGACTACCTGGAACGCCAGGAGGTGTTCGATTTCATCAGCGGCATGCGGGAGGCCGGCCGGCGGGCGTCAAAGGTCATGACCAACATGCTGCAGTTCAGCAGGAAAAGCGAGGAATGGCAGCAGCCCGTGTCCCTGCCGGCGGTGTGCGACCAGGCCATAGAGATGACGGAAAGCGATTACGACCTCAGGAAACATTACGATTTCAAGCACATTGCGATCGTGAGGGAGTACGCCGACGACCTGCCGCAGATACCGGTCAACGTATCCGAGATCGGGCAGGTGCTGATCAACCTGCTCAAGAATGCCGCCCAGGCATTGTTCGAGGCATGCGCAGACGGGAAGCCGCAGATACGGATCAGCATCCGCCGTCACCAGGGGATGGTGGAGATCAAAGTGGCCGATAATGGGCCGGGAATGACGGATGATACGCGGCGCCGCATCTTCGAGCCCTTTTTCACCACCAAGGAGGTCGGTGTCGGCACCGGTCTCGGGCTGTCGGTTTCGTATACCATCATCACCAAGAACCACGGTGGCTCGATCGAGGTCGAATCATCGCCGGGCAACGGCACCTGTTTTACCATGCTCCTGCCCATGACCCGACAAGCGCCTCCGGAGGCCTAGCAATGCATGCGAACAACCTCACGGCAGTGAACAAGCCCGCCGCAGACGGCGGGACGGATGATCCCATCGCCACCCTGGCGCTGGTTGCCGAAGACGACGCCCGTCACGCGGCCGGTCGCGGCACGCGCGAATGGGAGTGGGCGCAGACTTTTGATGCGATTCCCGACATGGTTGCCATCATTGACGCCCATCACATCATATCCCGGGCCAACCGCGCCATGGCGGACCGTCTCGACCTCGGGCCGGAAGAACTTCCGGGCCGTAAATGCTACGAAGTGGTGCATGGCATGACATCGCCACCGCCCTTTTGCCCGCACGCCGGAATGATGCGGGACGGCCGCGCGCGCACAGAGGAGATCGAAGAAAAGAGACTGGCCGGCTTTTTTGACGTAACGGTATCGCCGCTCCATGATGCCGATGGGCGGATAACGGCCTGCGTCCATGTGGCACGGGATATCACGGCCCTCAGGCAGGCGGAGGAAGAGCGCCGGGTGCTGGAGCGGCAGTTCCAGCAGGCCCAGAAACTCGAGAGCCTCGGGGTGCTGGCCGGCGGCATAGCCCATGATTTCAACAACATCCTGACAATAATCCTGGGGCACTGCCACCTGGGCAAACAGAATGCCGCTCCCGAAGCACCGCACAAACGGTATTTTCAGCAGATCGAGGACGCCGCGAACCGGGCCGCCGACCTCTGCCTGCAAATGCTCGCCTATCCCGGGAGAAGTGAACCGGTGCGGACGCGGGTGGACCTGGGGCGACAGATTGACGAGATCATAAGAATACTGAAACCGGCCATCAAAAAGGACGTGGGGATCGAACTGGACCTCATGCGGGATGTGCCGGGAATCAAGGCCGACAGAAGCCATATCCAGCAGATTGTCATGAACCTGATCATCAATGCCGCCGAGGCCATCGACGGGGACGACTGCGTCGTCGCCGTGACGACCGGCGTCGAGACCCTGGCCGCACGGCAGCTCGCCGACGTGCGGTTCGGCCAGGATGCGCAGCCCGGGCGGTACGCGTTTCTCGAGGTCCGGGACAGCGGCAACGGGATGGACGAGGACACGCTGCGGCGGATCTTCAACCCGTTCTACACCACCAAGCCCAGCGGCCACGGCCTCGGGCTGGCTG
>JAATGX010000065.1 GCA_015688915.1 Desulfuromonadales bacterium | reverse complement strand
TAGTTAATCAATCCACTCGGAGGTCGTTCAAATGAAAAAAGTTCTGTCCACTCTCGTTGCCGCTCTGGTTGCCCTGTCCTTCTCTGCCGTAGTGTTTGCCGCTGACGCTGCCGCTCCTGCTGCTGACGCTGCTGCTCCTGCCGTTGAGAAGAAAGAAGCCAAGCCTGCGAAGAAAGCCAAAAAAGCCAAGAAGGCTAAAAAGGCTGCCAAGAAGGTTGAAGAGAAGAAAGAAGAAGCTCCTGCTGCTGCTCCTGCCGCAAAGTAATTCAGTTTTCTCACGTTTCGAAAGAAAGCCGCACCTGACCGGGTGCGGCTTTCTTTGTTTGGAGGGATGGCTCGGGAATTACGCTATCGGCCCGGGAGGGACGAAGCCGGGGTGGGCGAAGGAATAATCACGCCGCTGATGGTCGCTGCATCCCCCCGAGTGTATGGCTGCCACATCCTCGACGCAGACAAGTTCTTCATTGGTGGGGATGACGAAGGTTCTGACCAGCGACCCTTCGCCGGTGATTTCAGCCTCCTCCCGCCCCGGGCGAATGGCGCGGTTCCGGTCCCGGTCAAGCCGTATCCCGAAACAGTCCAGCCCATGCAGCACCATCTCCCGCACGGGCCATTCGACCTCTCCCGCGCCCGCGGTAAAAACGATTCCATCCAGAGGTCCGATGATCGCCAGATAGGAACCGATGTATTTCCTGATGCGGTAGGTCTCGATCTCAAGGGCAAGCTTGCAGCGAGGGACCCCCTCCGCAGCCGCTTCCAGGAACTGTCGCCGTCCCGCGCGTTGTCCGGTCATGCCGACAATGCCGCTTTTGTTGTTGAGGATCTGTTCCCACTCCCGCGCGGAAAGGTTCAACTCCTGCATCATGTAGGCATGAATGCCGGGGTCGATGTCGCCGCTGCGGGTCTCCATAACTGCCCCTTCCAGCGGGGTCATGCCCATGCTGGTGTCGATGGACCGGCCGTTTTTGATGGCACACAGCGACACGCCCCTGTCGAGGTGTATCGTGATGAGGTTGCAGGTCTCCGCAGGTTTGGCCAGCAGTACGGCCGCCCGCCGGGACAGGTAGAGGTGCGACGGGCCATGGAAACCGTAACGCCGGACCCCGTATTTTTCGTACCATTCATAGGGAAGGGGATAGATATGGGCCACCTCGGGAATGGTCTGATGGAAGGCGGTATCGAAAATCGCCACGTGGGGAATGTCGGGCAAGAGTCCCATGGCGGCTTCGATCCCGGCGATATTGGCGGCACAGTGCTGCGGCGCCAAGTGCCGGAGCTTGCGGATGGAATCGAGTACCTGCCCGTCAATCCGCATCGAGTGCCGGAATTCCTCGCCGCCGTGCGCTACCCGGTGACCGACGGCCGATATGTCCCCGGCGTCGGCAATGACCCCCTGCTGCGGGTCGGTTAGGGCGGCGATGATGAGGGCTACGGCACCGTGATGGTCGTCGGCTTCCGCCTCCAGATAAGAGGGTTCTCTGCCAGGGGCTTGCTGGCTGATGAAAGAGCCGCCGAGGGCGATCCGTTCAATCGTCCCTGCGGCAAGCACGGTCCATTCGTCACGGGAGAACAGGTGGTATTTTATTGCATGGCTCCAGCAGGTAAGGGTCAGGATGTTCATACGCGCTTCCCGTCATTTTGATTGAGTGGGCATAGTATCCTTTTTGAGCTTTTTTTCAAACGATTGAATAACGGCATGGCCGGTATACGGCAAGCGTCCCTCCGGGTTACGGCGTTATTTTATTGAGAATACTTCGGCTTGGTAGTAATCTGCCCACGTGATTCCGGGTTCGGCCGCCAGCCCCGTCGGCCGTATTCCCGCGCTGTTGCCCCTCTGGAATCGAGGAGGACTCTCTACCGCCATGAGCATTACGCTTAACAAGAACCGTTCCGGTATCTGGAGCCTGCCGGAAAAGGCAGGGGACCTGAAGGCCTGGCAGCGTCTCTGGGCGGCGACCGGAATCGTCTATTTCCTCATGGTCCTTGCCGCAGGTTACGTACTCATGCCGACCCGCGGCGCGATAGAAAAAAACATGGTGTTCGCGGTCACCGAAGAGGTGAGAAAATACGAGGGGCTCGTCTTTGCGGGCGACTCTCCGGAGAAGATACTCGAGTCCGCCCGATCGCAGGGATATGAGGCGTGGATCGCCGGCCTGCGCAAGAGATTCAGGATCGGCCCGGAGGGGGATGCCGGCTTTGACAGGATCGAGAGGGACTATCGCCGGGACCTCGAAAACCTGCCGCTGAAGCGGCTGAAGCTGTCAGCCCTGCTCTGGCTTGCCTGGGTCGTGCCGATGGGGGCCCTGTATGCCATGGGTTATATGGTCGACTGGGTCAACCAGGGGAAGTCGTGACAACCCGGAGATCGGGAACGGATGGACAACAGAAAGGCCTCAGGGGGGATCTCCCGCCGAGGCCTTTTCATTTTTTCCCGTGGCAGAGAAAGCAGGCGCCTCAGTAATGCCCTTCCTTCAGTTCAAAATACGCCTGGGGATGCTTGCAGACCGGGCAGATCTTGAGCGCTTCGGGGCCTTCGTGGATATGGCCACAGTTCCGGCACTGCCAGCGAACCGGTTCACTTTTCGCGAAGAAGGTGTTGGACTCAACCTCTTCAAGGAGTTTCAGGTAGCGCTCCTGATGGGCCTTTTCAATCTTGCCGATCGATTCGAACATGAACGCAAGCTCCGGGAAACCTTCTTCCTTTGCCTCGCGACCCATGCGCACGTACATGTCCGTCCACTCGTCATGCTCGCCGGCTGCGGCGGCTCGCAGATTGTCGACGGTTGAGCCGATGCCGCCAAGGGCCTTCAGGTGGAGCTTGGCATGTTCTTTCTCGTTTTCGGCCGTTTCCAGGAAGATGGCGGCGATCTTTTCATAGCCTTCCTTTTTTGCCACCGAAGCGAAATACGTGTACTTGTTGCGGGCCTGCGATTCTCCGGCAAAGGCTTCCCAGAGATTCTGTTCGGTCTTGCTCCCCTTGAGGTTCGACATTGGACATCCTCCTGTTTTCATGTGATTGGGCCGGCCGGCGGTGGTGCCGGTGTACCGACGTATGGCGCTTGTACGCCTGCTCGCTTCCTTGATAGCATTTTTGCGGTAAAATCGGAACCAGTTTCCTCGGTGCAGACACATTTCGGCAGTCGGACCTGAATTACGGACAGGCTGTCGCGGAGAGATTGCATTGCCGCTGCGATAATGGTAGGTTAGCGAAAACATATCGTGTATGCCGTGCCGTTTCCGCGACATGCGCCCGCCTTGCCGTCTGAAGTACAGGTGATTGATATACTATCCGGGGAATTACGAAACAAGGGAGAATTATCATGGCAGAAGAAAGAAGCGGCATCCTCCTGGAAAGCGGCACCAACGAGCTTGAGATCGTGGAGTTCTGCATTGATGACGGGGAAACCCCCATGTATTACGGGGTCAATGTGGCAAAGGTCCGCGAGATCATCCAGAAGCCGAAACTGAGGACCATAATAAACTCCCCGCAATCCGTGGCCGGGATGATAACGCTGCGGGACAAGGTGCTGCCGGTGATAGACCTGGGCCAGATCCTCGGGCAATATCCCGCGAAAGCGGCGGACCGGATCGTGGTGCTCGAATTCAACCGGGTTGTGGTCGGGGCCCTGGTCAACGCGGTATCCCGCATCTATCGCCTGTCGTGGGAACAGATCGAGGCGCCCCAGAAGGTCTCGGAAGGCTCCTACATCACCGGTCTCGTCAAGATGGACGATCGCATTATCCTGATCCTGGATTTTGAGCGGATCATTGCGGAGATGTATCAGGAAGGCGCGGTAAAGGCGCTGGACTCACATGAACTGCTCCATGACGGTACCGGCAAGAAGATCCTGGTGGCCGACGATTCCTCGTTTATCCGCCTGCAGATCTGCGCGTCGCTGCGCGGTGCCGGCTACACCGTCGAAGAGGCGACCAATGGCCAGGAGGCGTGGAACTACGTGGAAAGCGCCCTGGCCAATGGCAGGTTCGATATCGATGCCGTCATCACCGACGTGGAAATGCCGCAAATGGACGGCCTTCATCTGGTGACGCTTATCCGGGGAAACGAGGCGCTGACCAAGCTGCCGGTCTATGTATTCAGCTCCCTGGCATCGGACGACAACATCAGAAAATGGGAAAAGCTCGCCATCAACGGCGTTCTGACGAAGCCGGACCTGCCGAGACTGGTCGATATCCTTGGAGAATGTCTGGCAGCGGGCTGAACGGCCGACCAAGCTGCCGTACGCTTTCCCGGCGTGCGCACCGGTCAACCGGAGCCCGAACGACATGAAATGCAATGTTAAACACTGACAGGTATCACATGGAGGCACACAATGGCTTTCAATAAGATGGTTGTTGAAAGGTTGGGGGTTGCTGAAGCCGATCTGGTCAAGCAGCTTGCCAGCGATGTTGGTGAGATTTTCGGTACGATGGTGGGAGGGGCGGATGTACGGCATCTTCCCCAGGAACTGGAAGCGGTTACCCACTTCAAGAACAGCGTCACGGCCATGGTCGGGCTGGCCGGAATTTGCAACGGCATGGTGTGTCTGCATACCTCGCAAACATTGGCCCTGGGCGTTACGGCGCAGATGCTCGGCATGGATGCGGCAGAGGTCGGCGACGATGTGCGCGATGCGCTCGGAGAGATTGCCAACATGATCGGCGGCTCCTTCAAGCACCATCTTTCGCGCGGCGGTGACGACATCAAGCTTTCCACCCCATCGGTCGTGACCGGGACCGACTATTCATTTTCCTCGGGCCACCCCGGCGATACCCTGACGCTCCTTTTTGATGCCATGGGAGAGGAATTCATGGTCAGTGTTGTCCTGGAAATGGATTAGTCGACTCAGGTGTCGGAGACAGGTCGCTGCCGTATGATTGATTCACGTTCGCACCCCGCATATCTCCGTTTTATCCCCCATGCCCTGATTATCGTCGGCATCTGCCTGTCGGTTGTCTCGCTCCTGGGCATCTGTTCCGATGCATGCAACGAGGCTCACACCTACCGGTTCTACGGGCTGAATTTCGGCGGGGTGGGGATCGCCGCCTTCGTTGCCCTGGCGGTGCTCCGCCTTCGCCGCGCCGACCGGTTCGTGCGCCCGGCCTTTGCCTTTATTCTCTCCAGCGCCTGCGGGGCCGAGGCCTGGTTCCTGTTCATACAAAAGACCGTAATCGGGGCCTGGTGCCCGATCTGTGTCGCAATTGCCGTTGTCGTCTTCCTGCTCGCCGGGGTGACGGTGGCCGAAAGTTTGATGGATAAGGAGGCTTCGATGGGATTCACGAATGTTTTCAAGAGATTTGCTGTTGTCATTTCCGGCGGCCTGTTCGGATTCACACTCGCCTTTTTCGGCGTGGCAAAACCCGATGCGGAAGCCCAGACGCTCAATATTTGGATGGGAAAGGCCGACAGTCCGGCCGAGGTCTATGTTGTCACCGACTGGTTCTGCCCCGGTTGCCGGAAGGCCGAACCGGAGATCGAAGCCGCTGTCAGGAGCGTCCTCAAACAGGCCAGGGTCGCGTTTGTCGATTACGCCATCCACCCCGAATCCATGAACTTCTCGCCGTACAACCTGTCGCTCCAGATCAACGAGAAAGAGAAGTACCTGCAACTGCGGGGGGCGCTGCACGGCTTGGCGCTGAAGACGAAGAGCCCGTCCGTCGAGGCGGTGCAGGCTGCGGTTGCACCCTTTGGCGTGCAGCTCCGGCAGATGTCCATGAGCGACGTCATGGCCGGCATCAATCTTTACAATACCCTGATCAGGAGCGTGGGGGCGACGGTGACGCCGACGGTGGTTGTCAGGAATGGGAAGAGCGGCAAGGTGGTCAGAAAGTTCGAGGGGAGCGACAAGATCAAGGCCGCGGATATACGGGCCGCTGTTCAGGAAGTGCTGCGATAGGCATGACCCTCGCTGTTTTTTTGTGCACGGACCTCTTTGATGGCCAATGGGCAGGCAGAACCAGGGGAGCGGCCATCCCTTCCGGAATGGGATTTTGCCGCAATTCCGGCAGGGTAGACTCCGCAAGCGGTTTGGCATGTCATATGTATTGCTCCTGGTATTATGGGTCGTGGCGTCATTGAATTACCTGATTAGCACTGATCTTCCGCCAACAGCGTTCACGTGCCAAGTGCCCCTTTGAAAAAGGGGGATTTAGGGGGATTTGCCTGTAACGGCGGAACTTCAAATCCCCCCTGACCCCCCTTTTTCAAAGGGGGGACGTTTAGCGAAAGATCAGCGCAAATTGAATTATGAATTGCCGAAACGGGTTGGAGGTTGCGAGGCATGGAGCCATCTAGGGAAAGAACGGAAACAGCGGCTTCCGGGGCCGTCGGGATCTATGGCAAGGCCAGTTCCGATATCAGGAAAAACGGCATCAATCGGTATAGCTTGACCATGCAGGGGAAATTGGAGCCGGGTTGGGTGGGACGGTTGTGCACCTGCCTCGGCAGGCAGGAGATCAACATCGTGCGCGGCAATGCCGCCAAGGTGTCGTCTTCCGAGTGGTCGTCCCTGTTCGACCTGGATTTTCCCCAAACGATGGGCGACCCCACCACGATCGATTTCGTTGCCCTGATGCGAGAGGAACGCACCTGTCAGGGAGGGGCGTCGGTCGTATTGTATGACTATGCCCTGAACCAGTCGGAAAAATATGGCGGCACCCTGTATGTGGAGGTGACCGGGCAGGACCGGGTCGGTTTTCTTTCCTCGATTCTGAACGCCTTCAGCCTGTTTTCACTCTTTCCGACGGAGATGATCGTGGAAACCAGAGAGGGCAAGGTCTTTGACCGCTTCTGGCTCAAGGGGATGGCGGGGATAGCGCCGTCGGACGCGGCCGCCGTGGCCCTGGGGGACACCCTGAGAACCTTCACCCGGAATTGCGGCGGAAGCGCCTGATACGGCCGGATTTACTCACGCAGACACAAAGGGCCCGAAGCAAAATGCTTCGGGCCCTTTGTGCATGGGGCACGTGAACCATGTGTAGCTTCTACAGCATCTTCCGCAGGTACTGGCCAGTGTAGGATTTGGTCACTTTCGCCACCTGCTCCGGGGTGCCGGCCGCGATGATCTCGCCACCCCGGTCGCCCCCCTCCGGCCCCAGGTCGATGATCCAGTCGGCGGTCTTGATCACGTCCAGGTTGTGCTCGATGATCACGATGGTGTTGCCGCTGTCCACCAGGCGCTGGATCACCTCCAGAAGCTTCCTGATATCCTCGAAATGCAGCCCCGTGGTGGGTTCGTCCAGGATGTAGATGGTGCGGCCGGTGGCCCGCTTGGACAGTTCCTTGGCCAGCTTGACCCGTTGTGCCTCGCCGCCGGACAGAGTGGTGGCGGACTGCCCCAGGGTGATGTACCCCAGGCCCACCTCCTCCAGGGTTTGCAGCTTGTTGCGGATGCGCGGGATGGCCCCCATGAACTCCAGGGTCTGGGACACGGTCATGTCCAGCACTTCGGCGATGGATTTCCCCTTGTAGTGCACCTCCAGAGTCTCCCGGTTGTAGCGCGCGCCCTTGCAGACCTCGCACTCCACGTACACGTCCGGCAGGAAGTGCATCTCGATCTTGATGATGCCGTCCCCGGAGCAGGCCTCGCAGCG
>JAATGX010000004.1 GCA_015688915.1 Desulfuromonadales bacterium | reverse complement strand
GATGCCGTTGAACCCGGCGTCCGAAGGGCTTGTCTCCGCATTCCGGCATGCGGTGGGACGGGTTCTGAAGGTGGCGTCCACAACCTGTATCGGAACCTGAACCGCAGGCTCGCCCCCCAGAATGACACTCGCCATCTGGACGGGGCCCCACTGGGAGGAACCGTCTCCGAACTGGGCGCACTGGGCCAGGGATCCGGATGCGACCGTCACTGGCGGCAGGGCAATACTCAGGGCCTGCTTGAAGATGCGCAGCCCGTAGCTCCCGGTATCCAGCAGGATATCGTTGACCGTCTGGCAGGTCGAGGTGCCGGGGGTGCAGACCGTCACGCTCACGCACGGTTTATTGTGGTACGAACCACTGGAGCAGAGCGCACCATTTACCGTGATGGCAAGCACGTTGGCTGCCACCGTCAGGCTGGCCGAGCCCGAGATACTTCCCGAGGCGGCCGTGATCGTGGCCGCGCCGTCGGCAACGGCCGTGACCATTCCGTTGGAGCCCGCAGCGTTGCTGACGGTGGCTACGGCGGTGGCCGACGAGCTCCAGGTCACCGACGATGTCAGATCCTGGGTCGAAGTGTCGGAAAACGTCCCGGTGGCGGTGAACTGCCGGGACGTCCCCGCTACCATGTTCGGGTTGGCCGGCGAAACCGCGATGGAAACCAATATCCTGGGCGGCGCACTGCCGCCACCGCCACCACAACCCGCCATGAGCGCAACAAGCATCAGTACCGGAATGAAGGATCTATTTGATTTCATCGATGCTCACCCCACTGGGGACCAGCGCCGGCGCATAGGCCCGTCCCTGCAAGTTCCGCATATGGCCCCACGTCTCCACGACCACGTTATCCGTTGCAAGCCGTTGGCTCCTGCGTCCAGGCGTCCGCGGGGCATTCTTCCGGGCGGCCGCGTATTCGCCTGAATAGGAGCCGAGGAGTTGCGTGAGGTCGGGGTGGACATACCCGTTCCAGACGATGGCGAACACGATCCCGGCGGATGACACGTATTCCCGGACAGCCGTTGAATCGACCGTGATCTCCTCCACCGTATACCCGTTTCGTGGCGTTGTGGCGCGATGCACGCCCGAAAGCGCCTTGCGATCCGCGGTGACCGTATCCGCGTTCCCGCCCAGGGCTGCATAGGCGCATTGCGCCATGAGAACCGCAACAACTGCCATGCCACATACCATGCCGCGTTTGCTTTTCATGCCGGGACAACCTCCTCTTCGTTGATGTGGCATACAGCCGGGACGTTCAAAAAGATGATATCACAGTCCTTACTTTATTCCTTGCATTCCCGGCATCTTTGCGGTTCGCACGCTGTCGTTCATGGAATCAATCCTTCGTGTACAGCACCGCCAAGGCCTTGGCCTTGGCGCCTCCGGCCGCGACCCAGCCGTGGGGCTGGCTGGAGTCATAATAGATGCTGTCGCCGGCCTTGAGGTTGATGACCTCGTCGTTATAGTGAAAATCCAGCTCGCCCTCGGTGACGTAGAAGAACTCCTCGTCACCCGCGTGCCGGTAGAACAGCTTGTCGTCCCAATCCTGCTTGACGAACTCCATCAGGAACGGCTCCATGTGCTTTTGGCGCAGCCCCTGGGCCAGGGGATGGTAGGCATAGGGGCGGAAACCGTCGTTGACCGGACGTGGCACCGTTTCCTGCGACTGAAGGTCGTCGCGCCGCGTCAAGACGTATTTTTGGCTGTTGCCCTCGTCTTCGAAAAAGAAATGGATGCCGATCTTGAGCCCCTTGGAAATCTTGAGCAGCGTGGCCAGGGGCGGGATGACCTGCTCGTTCTCTATCTGCGACAGGAGCGGCTTGGACAGGGTCGTCAACTCGGAAAGATTCTGAAGGGTCAATCGTTTTTGTTGGCGAAGCGTTCGAATCTTCTCTCCAATGCGAAATTCCTTGATCTGTGTCTTGATATCGGTCATCTATTCCTCCCAACGGGAAGTCACCCGTGTTTCGTATTTATGAATTTCTTTTTACACAATCAACATCCAATTTTCAATAACAATAGTATAACAGATAAAACATAAGTCGACTTTATCCCAGAGGCGAAAACGGGACGAGACTTGAATTCCAGTTATTCATGGCTTATATTTAATGACACCGATTCGGAATTTCATCCTTACAGCGAGTACACGGAAAGCCATATGAACATGAGAGCCTCCCTCCATTCACTGTTGTTCGCCGTCATCTGCTCCCTGGCCCTCTCCGGGCTCACCGGGTGCAGCGGCAAGAGCGATTCACCCCTGTTCCTCGAATCGAAACGCAAGGGGGGCGAGGCGGAAGCGCCGGTCGGTGATGTTCCCGGCGATATCCTTGCCAGCCAGAAGGCCTTCAGCACGGTGGCCAGGAAGGTCACTCCCTGCGTGGTCAATATCTCCACCGTCAGCAGGAAAAAGATCGTCCAGCCGCTCTTCGAGGCGAATCCCCTTTTCGAGGACTTTTTCGGCGCCCCCCAGTACCGGCGGGACAAGAGCCTCGGTTCCGGCTTCATCATCAGCAATGACGGCTACATCGTCACCAACGACCACGTGGTGCGCGACGCCGAGACCATCCAGGTCAAGCTCTCCAACGACAAGGTCTACGACGCCAGAATAGTCGGCCATGATCAGAAGACCGACATCGCCGTGATCAAGATCCACGCCTCCGACCTTCCCACGGCGGTACTGGGAGATTCGGACAAGCTCGACGTGGGCCAGTGGGCCATTGCCATCGGCAACCCCTTCGGCCTGGACCGGACCATGACCGTGGGTGTCATCTCGGCCACCGGCCGGTCCAATATGGGTATCGAAACCTACGAAAACTTCATCCAGACCGACGCCTCCATCAATCCCGGCAACTCGGGTGGCCCCCTGCTGAACGTCTACGGCGAGGTGGTGGGCATCAACACCGCCATCGTGGCCGCCGGGCAGGGGATCGGCTTCGCCATCCCGGTGAACATGGCCAAACCGATCTTCACCCAACTGATCCAGAAAGGGAGCGTCAGCCGCGGCTGGATGGGAGTGACGATCCAGCCGGTCACCGAGGAGTTGGCCAGGTCTTTCGGGCTGCGCCAGGCAACGGGCGCCCTGGTCAACAACATCCTGAAGGGTGGCCCGGCCGAGAAGGCCGGCATGCGCCAGGGTGACGTGATCACCGCCTTCAACGGCAGCGAGGTCAAGGACCCCTCGCACTTGCAGCGCCTGGTGGCCGAGTCCGGCATCGGCAAACCGGTCCGGGTGACGGTATTCCGGGACGGCAAAAACGTCGATCTTACCATGACCCTGGCCAATGCGGAAAATGCCCCCAAAGCACGTCCCGAACCGGGTGACGACGACCAGCAGCAGGGCCAGGCCGATCCCCTGGGACTGGTAACCGACGATGTGGAACAGGGAAGCGGCGTGATGGTCGTGGATGTGGCGCGGGGCAGCGCAGCCGCGGATGCGGGCATCCGACACGGCGACGTGATCCTATCCGTCAACCGCAAGAAAATCTCCAACAGCACCGAATATCAGCGTATCATGCAGCAGGCGGTCCGCGGCAGCAACGTGACCCTCCTGGTGCGGCGCGGCGATGCCAGCATCTATTTTGCCCTGCGGCTCAGGTAGAACGGTTCGAGGGGACGTACCATGGCCATGATAGACAATCCGGACCAGGCACGGCGACTGGCCAGGGCCATCATCTCCGATGTTGCCATCTACAACCGGGAGAAGGTGGAAAGCGGCATCAGGAACGACAACATCTTCGACCTGCTTCAGGACGAACTGGAGGAGGGGCGCCAGCATTTCCTTTCGCGGGTGGCCGCCGGGATCGGCCCCCAGGCTATCTACGACATCGCCGTGGTGGACGTGCTCATCAAGCGCGCCGGCACGATCGAGTCAGCCATCTGGTAACCGCGTCACTATCGCCTGATTCCCTCAAGGCGCACTCGCAAGAGGTGCGCCTTTGTTTTGCACCCTAAGGAAACGCACGCCATGACCCATACCACCATTACCTGCCCGCTTGACGCCGAGCCGATGCGGCTCGACCTGTTCATCTCCCGGGAGCTGGCGGGAGAAACCCGCGCCGCCGTGCAACGCCTGATCGAGAACGGCAACGTGCTGGTCGACGGACAGACGGCCAAGGCCTCGCTGAAACTGAAGGGTGGGGAACATATCGAGGTGACCATACCGGCGCCCCAGGCCGCCGAACCGCAAGCGGAGGAGATCGCCCTGGAGGTGCTGTACGAGGACCACGACCTGATCGTCATTAACAAACCGGCCGGCATGGTGGTGCATCCCGGAGCCGGCAACAGTACGGGCACCCTGGTGAACGCTCTCCTGGCCCACTGCACCGACCTGTCGGGCATCGGCGGAGAGGTGCGCCCCGGCATCGTGCACCGCCTGGACAAGGATACCTCGGGGGTGCTGGTGGCGGCCAAGAACGACCATGCCCACCAGGCGCTCTCGGCCCAGTTCAGCGTGCATTCCATCAAACGGATCTACCAGGCCCTGGTCTATGGGAGTCCTGCGGAAGATTCGGGAAAGATCGAAGGGATCATCGGCAGGCACCCTACCGAGCGGCTGCGCCAGTCCGGCAAGGCGAAAAGCGGGAAGCATGCGGTGACCCGCTGGCGGGTAAAGGAGCGCTACAACAGGATAACCCTGGTGGAACTGCGCCTGGAGACCGGCCGCACCCACCAGATCCGCGTGCATCTCTCCGAGGCCGGTTTTCCCCTGCTGGGGGACCGGCTCTATCCGGACGGCGGCCGGTTCAACAACCTCAAGGACCCGCACCTGCGCAAAATGATCGCCGCCCTCGGCAGGCAGGCGCTCCACGCCCACACCCTTGGTTTCATCCATCCAGCCACCGGCGAGTACCTGGAGTTCACCGTCGAGATGCCGGAGGACATGGCGGCGCTGGTGGCGTACCTGCGGAATAGTGTCGCCTGATCAGGCTTCCAGCTCCTTCAGTTTTTCCACGATCACCCGCAAGTGCTCGACCTCCTCGGTGCGGAGCGTCTCCAGCATCGCCCTGCCGTCTGCATCGGTTGTCCTGGCGATCAGCTCCTCGTAATAGGCCATGCCGCGCTTCTCGATATCCAGCGCGATCTTGAGGGCCTCGACATCGTCCGTGTCCAGGGTCACCTGGTGTTCGTTGTCACCGGCCGGCGCCAGGTCGAAGGTGCTGCCGCCGTAAAAGACCCAGCGCCCGCTTTCGTGCAACGAGGTATATAGTTCGTTCAGCTTGAGGTAGTGCCCCTCCTCGGTCTTGGCCAGCCACGTGAAGATGCGCTTGCCTGCCGGGTTGAAGGTCTTGTGCCCGGCCTTGATGTAAAAATCGAAGGTTTCCTTCTCCAACTCGATTGCCCGCATGATGGCGTCGAGCATCTCCTTGTTTTGACTCATCCTCTAATCTCCTTTATGGCGCTAAATGTTCCCGACATCCCCTCCCCTTCACAGGGAAAGGATGGTTCATCACAACACGTTCTCCAGCCGCAGCAACTGCTCCACATTCTGGCTGAGAAAGACCGGGCACCCCTTCTGCTCCGGCAGGCGCAGGTCGACATCGTAGCGGTCGCCCACGAACAGCACCTCGGCCGGCGCCCGCCCGGTGGCCGCCAGCACCTGCTCCAGCATCCCCTCGTCCGGCTTGGCGTGCCAGGCATCGTCGATGGCGAAGATCCTTTCGAACAGGCCGTCCAGCCCCAGGTGGTCCAGGATGCGCATCGTCAGGGCGCGGTTGTTGTTGGTGTAGATGTACAGGCTGAACCGTTCCCGCAGGCGCGAAAGCAGGACGATCACCCGCTCGTCCCGCACCAGGTGGGCCTCGGGGCGCAGCCGCTCTTCAAAAAAGGCGTGCAGGTCGCGTACGCTTCCCCCCAGCTCGGCGCAGACGGTGGAGAGGGTCTGGACCGTGCCGGTCTCCTCGGTCAGGCGGCTGCGCGTGGCGTCCATCAGCCGGCGCGCCTCGGCCACGCTGATGCCTCGGGTGCGGCCCATGTAGACGGCGGCCTGGTCCTGGATGGTAAGGGCAAATTCGGGCGCGACATAGAGGGTGCCGTCCAGGTCGAAGACAATGGCCCGGATGCCGGGAGAAGAGGATGACGGCATCTATCCTGCGATCCCGCGCTGGCAGAGCAGGCGAGGGGCGGCCACGCCCCTGGACTGGATCAGCACCCGGAAGGTGTCGCCCATGCCTCCGTCCGGCACGATCAGCTTCTTGAGGGTCAGGCGCAGCCGCAGCTTCTCTTCCCCGGACACATCGGAGCGCTCGATCTCCTCGATCTCCTCGATGATTCCGGCGGCAAGGAGAAACCGGTACTGTTCCCCGAACCAGACCGGTTGCAGCCCCAGCTCCTCGCCGCGCCGCATCAGGCTGGTGAAGTCCACGTGGGCGGTGATGTCCTGTTGTCCCAGGCGGACATAGGGGTTCTCCTCCACCTGGTGGCGGTGGTAGCAGAGCAGCGTTCCCCGGCTGCGGTGCGGGGCGTACAATTCCGTAGCGGGAAAACCGTAGTCGATGGTCAGGATGAAGCCGCTCTCAAGGGCGCGGGAGGCGCTTGCCAGCCATTCAGGACCGGCCAGGTTGACCTCGGCCTGCTGGCCGGGATGGAGTTCAATGCCGAGACGCCGGAGATGTTCCGCGATGGCCGGGGTGGAGAGCGGCCCGGTCACCTCGGCCAGCTCACCATCCCCGAGCGTGACGTAGATCTCTTCCAGGCCGCTTTCCGATTGCACCACCCGGTGCACCGGCAGGGCGTCGATCAGTTCGTTGGAATAGAGGCAGCCGCGAAAACGGAAATCACCCGCGCCGAACGCCTCCGGGGAAAGCCAGCGCACCCGCCCGTTGTGGCCGGCCAGCATTGCGGTCTGAGCCTCCTCCAGGGAGGGTTCCCGCTCCACCAGAACCAGGGCCAGCCCCGCATAGAGCGCCGCTTCCCGTTCCTTCAGGTAATCCATGATGTCGCACGCCAGTCGGCCGTTGCCGGCGCCGCACTCCACCAGGGTGAAATCCGCGGGAGAGTCCATGCAGCGCCACATCTGGGCGATCTCCCGGGCGATGACCCGGCCGAAGGCGGCATGCACCGAGATGCTGGTATAGAAATCCCCCTCGGCGCCCACCTTGCGGCCGGCCGAGGTGTAGTACCCCAGTCCCGGCTCGTACAGGCAGGCCTCCATGAAGGCGGCAAAGGTAAGCCGCCCCTGGCGGGCCATGCGGTCAGCGATGATCACGTTGAGTGGTGTTTTTTCGGTCATAAGTGTGTGGCGGCTTTCTAAGTCGGTAAGTTCCCTTGCATCCTTTGAAGGAGAATTCTTATCCAATATTACATTCGGTAATGTCAAGTTGTTCCAGCCTCAAGCAGTGTCTTTTGCGGGAATGGGATTAGCATGACAGGGGAACGTTCATACCATCCATTTCATCGGTTGCGGCCAGGTCCATAGTTACCGCTTCCCCCCATACTCCTCACCCTCCTCATGCACCACACCCGCCACTGTCCGTGAAGCATCCATCGGTTTCTGGTGCGGCACGCCCGGCAAGGCATCCAGACTCCCGGGAAAACGGTCCAGGATGCGCAGCAGGTTGTCCATGGCCCTGCTCTGGATGACCTGACCGTTTTCGTAACGGGCAAACCCCTTCAAGCCGCCGCCCAAAACCTGTGCCATCTGCTCCTGGGTCAGGCGCAGCTTGCGCCGGATGCGTTTTATGTCGGCGCCCATCAGCAGCCCATCCACCGCGCGCCCGAAATCCCTGAGCATCTTTTCCGCCCGACGGGCCGACTCTTGCTGCACAACCGCCTCACCGCAGACAGGACATTCCAGGACGTGATAATCAGGCACCACCAGGGATTGTCCCTTGTAGGTGAACCGCTCTTCAACCACCTTTTCTTCCAGCTTCCCACCGCCGCACAGCGGGCACGCATCGCCGTGTTTGTACATATCACAAAACCTCTCCATCCAAAGGCTTGAACGAAATGATGACTCCCTTGCCATCAAGGGATTTCTGGAGCTTGATGTAGATTCCCACCTGGCCGTCGTGGGTACGGTACACATCCTGCCAGACAGCAGTCATGGCATACGTGGTCATGGATTTATAAAACTCCCGGTTTTCAAGCCGAATCACCCTGGCAACCATGGCCTCATCATTAAAATAGCCGAGCGAAACAGCCCCCAGACGGCCCGAACGGGTAATGATCCGCGTGGCATCACGCAGCAAAAGCATCTTTATCGCATCGAGATTGTAATGTGGCTTCCGTTTTTCCATTACCGATTCTTTCGATACTGTGGGCTATTTTGAAAAAAGGGTCAATCAAAAAGTATCATAATGATACTTTTTGCAACCTGTTCTCGTCAAACATGCCGCTTGTCCACCTTGTCCTGCTTTCTCTCCTTGCTCCGGTAGAACTCGCGCATCTCGCGCACCTGCCGCTTCACCTCGCGGCGCAGATCGGGCGGCTCCAGCACCTCGGCATGGGCGCCGTAGGAGAGGATCCAGGAGACCAGTTCCTTCTCGCCGGCCGCCTCGAACTCCACGGTCAACCGCCCTTCGCGGTCGGTCCCGAGCCTCTGGCCCGGCATCCAGAGGCGTTCCTTGACGCTGGGGGCGACCTCGGGGGAGAAACGGACAACCACCTTCATGGGCGTATCGCTCACCAGGCCGAAGGCGGTGCTGAAATGGGATTCCGGCTCGTATCCCGACGGGATCTCGAAACGCTGCCGGGTCACCTCGACCCCTCGCACCCGTTCCAGCGCAAACAGGCGCATGGCCTTGCGGTTGTGGGCGTACCCGAGCAGGTAGATGCCACCCTTGTGGAACACCAGGGTATAGGGATCGACCTCGTACTCCTCGGTCGCCTCGCGCCCCTGTTTGGCGTAGATCAGCCTGATCCGGTACTGGTGGAGCAGGGCGCGCTGCAGCCCCTCCACATGGGCGGCGGCCGCCGAATAGTCCCGCGCGCCGTGCAGGATCGGCAGCGAGACGCGCGCGATGCGTTCCAGGTGGGCGGCGTAACGGTCCGGCAGGACCGAGGTGATGGTGCGGAACAGATCGTCGATCTCCCGCTGGAAGGGGGTGCCGGCCAGGTGCCCACCCTGGGAGCGCAGCAGGTAGAGGGACATAAGCTGGGTGAGGGTAAAGGTGATGGGAGGGATGTTTCGGGATTTGGTCAGGAAGCCGTAGACCTTTTTCCCGTCCTGCCATTCCGAGGTCAGGGTATAGCCGGCCTCCTCCACGGCATTCAGGTCGCGGTGGATGGTGCGCCGGTCAACGCCGCACTCCTGTGCCAGGTCATCCAGGCTCATGCCGCGCCGCGCCTCCAGCAGCCGGATGATGGAGTGCAGACGACCCGCCTGGGAATATTTTTTTGCCGGTTTGCCCTTCTGCATAATCCCTCCTTGCCGAAATCTGATTTATGTCTACAATGGGAGATCACTAACCGAATCCACCGGGATTGAGGGCATTGTATTCAATTGAACCATTTTGACAATCAATTTCCGACGTATGCTGTCATAGTGCACGATTGGATCAACCAACCGGGCTACGCCTCCCTGTTCCTCTTGAGCTTTCTGGCATCCACCCTGCTGCCGCTCGGTTCCGAATGGCTGCTGATACTGATGCTGGTCAAGGGGTATCCTCTGGTCGCAACGGTCATGACGGCCACAGCCGGGAACACCCTGGGCGCCTTTACCACCTACCTGGTGGGTGTCTACGGCGGCGGCTGGCTGATCGAGCGGGTGATGCGCGTATCCGGGGAGCAGCAGGAACGGGCCCATGAATACTACCGCCGGTACGGAACGTTCTCGCTCTTCTTTTCCTGGCTGCCGATCATCGGCGACCCGCTCTGCCTGGTCGGGGGGATGATGCGTGTCGATTTCCGGCTCTTTACTGCACTCGTCGCTTCGGGTAAACTGCTGCGCTACCTGGTCGTGGCCTGGATAACCGTGCGGGCCATCGGGTAAGGAGGCGTCATGGAATTGCCGCATACCGCGATCGAACCGGGCAACAGCGCTTTGCTGCGTTACAAGGGATACGACCGCATCATGGGGAATATCTCCTGGCTGCTGATCGCCCTGGTGGCGCTGGACATGAAGCTGATGCCTCCCGGCCACGCCAGCCTGTTCTTCCTGGCCGCCCTCTGCGTACTGCTGTTCATCTACAACCTGAATGCCCGCTACGGCGTGTTCTCCCAGCGTTACGGCCAGTTCAAGACCTTTGTCGACCTGATGGTCTTCCTGGCCTTTATCGTGTCGGTCTGCTGGTACACCGGCCGTATAACGAGCCCGTTCATGTCCCTAATCTACCTGATCCTGATGGCCGCATCACTGACTCAGGGAAGGCGGATCACCTATCTGATGGCCATACTGGCAATCGCGTCCTACGTCCTGCTGGCCTCTGAGGAATTCCGCGAGGTCTACGCCTTTCTCTCCCACATTCTGGAACTGTTTCCCTTCATGTTGATCGCCCACTTGGGCGCCATGCTGGCCGGCGAGGCCGAGAGCGCCCGCAACGAGGTGGAACGGCTCTCCCTGACCGATGAGGTGACCGGTCTCAACAACATGCGCAACTTTTTCCTGTTGTCCGACGTCCAGGAAAAGCTGGCAAAACGGCATCAGCGGCCGTTTGCCATCTGCATGATCGATGCGGATGGCCTCAAAGAGATCAATGACCGGTACGGCCACTTCGCCGGCACCGAGCTGATCCGCCAGGTGGCCCGCACGATCACCGCCCATATCCGCAGTTCGGACATCTGCGCCCGTTACGGCGGCGACGAGTTCGTCATCATGTTCAACGAAAACGGCAAGCAGGATGCAGCCGCGGCCGTGGAACGGATCGTGGCCGGCATGGCAGCCGCCCCCTTCCACTTCGAGAACATCAGCCTCTCGGCCACCCTTTCGGCCGGCCTGGCCGGTTACCCCGAGGACGGCGACGATGTGCGGACGGTCATGGCCAACGCCGACGAGGCCATGTACGTCAGCAAGCGTTCCGGCAAAAGCCGTCTCACGCTCTTCGGCGGCACCATGTACCACAACTCGTTCGGCAAGCGCGACAAGGAGCCATGATGGCTGATTGCGTTCAACTGACGCCTCTCGACCACCACTTCGCCGAGTTCATCACCAGACTCGACAGTGCCCCCGGCGACGCGCTCTGGCTGGCCGCGGCCCTGGTCAGCGCCGCAACGGGGCGCGGCCACGTCTGCCTCGACCTGACGACGGCGGTTGACAGCGAGGTGCAGCCGCTCCGGTCCGGGGCGCATCCCCTGCGGCCGTCATCGGCCGAAGAGTGGCGCACGGCCCTGGCTGCCTGCACGACGATCGGCCGGCCGGGAGAGTACACCCCCCTGGTGCTGGATGACGCCGGCAGGCTCTACCTGCACCGTTCCTGGGAGCATGAGCGGCGTGTGGCGGACGGCCTGCTCTCCCGCTGCGTATCCGAGCCGGTCGATGGTGAATCCCTGCGGACCGGGCTCGACCGTTATTTCCCTCCCCTGACAGGGGTGCCGGACTGGCAGCGGGTGGCGGCAGCGGCCAGCCTGAACCGGCGCTTCACGGTCATCTCCGGCGGTCCCGGCACCGGCAAGACCTCCACCGTGGCACGCATCCTGGCGCTTGTGATCGAACAGGCCGGAGAGCAGGAAGCGGCCCTTGTCCTGGCGGCCCCCACCGGCAAGGCGGCCATGCGCCTGCGCCACTCGATCATGCAGGCCGCCGGGCACCTGGATCTGCCCGACGGACTCCGGCAGCGGTTTCCGGACCAGGTCCGGACCATCCACCGCCTGCTGGGGGTAATGCCCGGCTCGGCCTCCTTCCGCCATAACCGCGACAATCCCCTCTGCTGCGACGTGCTGGTGGTGGACGAGGTCTCCATGGTCGATTTGCCGCTCATGGCCCGGCTGCTGGAGGCGTTGCCCGATCATGCCCGTCTCATCCTGCTGGGGGACCGGGACCAGTTGGCCTCGGTCGAGGCGGGAGCCGTACTGGCCGATATCTGCGATCACGGCCGCCACAGCCCGTTCTCGGCACGGTTTCGCGCCACCATGGAGACGCTGTGCGGCCCACTCCCCGCGGAAACCGTGGCACCCGCGGATACACTGCCCCCGCCCCCCATTGCCGACAGTGTCATCAACCTGCGGACCAGTTACCGTTTCGGCGCCGACAGCGGCATCGGCCTTCTGAGCCGCCTGATCAACGCCGGAGAGGGCGCTGCCGCCCTCGATCTGCTGCAATCTGCGACCCATGGGGACCTGGCCTGGCGCCCGTTGCCGGCCACTGGCGGTTTCGATGCAGCCTTCACCGCCGCCGCCAGGGAGGGCTACGGCGCCTATGCCGGCACCACGACACCGGAGGCGGCCCTGGATGCCTTGGAGCGTTTTCGCGTACTTTCACCCCACCGGGCCGGGGTCTGCGGCGTGGCGAACCTGAACCGGCTGGCCGAGGCCGCCCTGGGTCTGCGGCGGCCCGAAGGGCAGCCGTGGTGCAGGCTGCTGCCGCTGATGGTGACCGGCAACAACTACGAACTGGAACTGTTTAACGGCGACACCGCCGTGCTGCTGGACGATCCTGAAAGCGGCCGCCTGGCCGCCTTCTTTCGTGATCCGGAGGGTGGCCTGCGCCGCCTCTCGCCCCTGCGCCTCCCCTCCTGTGAACCGGCCCTGGCCCTGACCGTCCACAAGAGCCAGGGCTCGGAGTTCGACCGGGTGCTGCTCATCCTGCCGGAGCACATATCCGAAACCTTCAGCCGCGAACTGCTCTACACCGCCGTTACCCGGGCCCGCAGCCGGGTGGAGATCTGGGGTACGGAAGAGGTCTTCCTCCGTGCCGTTGGAAGGCGCATCGAGCGCAGCTCCGGCCTCAGGGACCGGTTGTGGGGGCAATAAGGGCTTGCCGTCTAGACAAATCGCTGTAGAATGGATGGGACCATAATGCGCAACCCACGTTAAACCAAGCTGTTTTGATACAGGAGAGCATCCCATGAGCCACCTCTTTTCCCCGATTACCTTGCGCGAGCTGACCTTTCGCAACCGCATCTTCGTCTCCCCCATGTGCCAGTATTCCAGCCAGGACGGGCTGCCGGGAGATTGGCACCTGGTGCACCTGGGAAGCCGCGCCGTGGGCGGCGCGGCGCTGGTGATGGTCGAGGCGACGGCAATCAGCCCCGAGGGGCGGATCAGCCCCGGCGACACCGGCATCTGGAGCGACGCCCATGCCGAGGCGTTCGCGCCCATCGCCCGCTTTATCCGTGAGCAGGGGGCCGTGGCGGGTATCCAGTTGGCCCACGCCGGGCGCAAGGCATCATGCGATCTCCCCTGGCAGGGGGGCGGTCCGCTCGGTCCCGACCAGCGCGGCTGGCAACCGGTCGCACCGAGCCCGCTCCCCTTCACCCCGGCCCATCCGCTCCCCCGCGAGGCGACCACAGAGGAGGTGGAGGCCATTCACGGGCAGTTTGCCGCTGCCGCCCGCCGGGCGCTCAACGCGGGCTTCCAGATGGTCGAGATCCACATGGCCCACGGCTACCTGCTGCACGAATTCCTGTCGCCGCTCAGCAACCGGCGCACCGACGAGTACGGCGGCGCCCTGGAAAACAGGATGCGCCTTCCCCTGGCCGTTGCCCGCACCGTGCGGGAGATCTGGCCCGCCGGCTTGCCGGTTTTCGTGCGCATCTCCGCCACGGACTGGGTCGAGGGAGGATGGGACCTGGAGCAGTCGTTGCAGCTTTGTCGCCGGCTCAAGGAGATCGGCATCGACCTGATCGACTGTTCCAGCGGCGGCCTGATGCCCGAGGCGGTCATTCCGGCCGGCCCCGGCTTCCAGACGCCGTTCGCCACCGCCGTCAAAGACCAGCTCGGCATGGCCAGCGGCGCGGTCGGCTGGATCACCGACCCGGTCCAGGCGGAGCAGGTCATCGCCACCGGTCTTGCCGATGCGGTTTTTCTGGCACGAGAGCTGTTGCGCAATCCCTACTGGCCCCTGCTGGCAGCCGGGGAGCTGGGCGCCGAGCATCAGTGGCCCCCCCAGTACCTGCGGGCTAAACCCTGAGGAACGCGTCCTTCCGTTGAGAAGGCGTATCTTTTGCCTTTGCTTGCCGTTGCGGGACACCTCGGCACAGCATTCATATAAAATGAACATATCATTGCTACTCCAGGAGGCCATTCAATGAACACCACACTCTCCGGCATCAGCTTCAAAGCCAAAATACTGCTGCTGGTGCTGACCAGTTGCTTCGCCCTCGGCGCACCCACCGGCACCATTGCCTTGAAGGAGTTCATCAGCAGCCATAATACCTTCATCGACTCCTACCGGCTGTCACTGTTCCGGGATTTCGACAATCAGGCCAGGAGCCAGGTGGAACTGGCCGTCAGTATCCTCCAGCGGGTGAACGAGCGGCACGAGCGGGGCGAGCTGTCCCTGGACGAGGCGAAGAGCGTCGGCGCGGACATCATCCGCAACCTGCACTTCGGGACCGACGGCTATGTCTGGGCCGACACCTCGGCGGGAATAACCGTCGCCATGCTCGGCAAAACGGAGATCGAAGGCAAGAACCGCTACGATCAGCGGGATGCGGGCGGGAAATATTTCATACGGGAGATCATCAAGACAGCCATGCAGCCGGGGGGCGGCTACACCGATTACTCGTTCCCCAGGCCGGGCAGCGACAAGCCGTTTCCCAAGCGGAGCTATTCCCTGTATTTCAAGCCATTCGACTGGGTCATCGGCACAGGAAACTACGTCGACGACCTGGAGGCGCTGGTCAAGAAGGCGGCCGATGAAAACCGCGCCCGCATCAGGCAGGGGGTATACCTGATCCTCGGGGTTACCCTCGTCATCCTCATGGTCGTCAGCACCCTGGCCATTGTCTTCACCAAGATACTGCTCAGGAATATCGGCGCCGAGCCGAACGAGATGGAGGAAATCGCGAAACGGGTTTCGGAGGGTGACCTGACCGTCGCGATGACTGACGGCAAGAGCGGCATCTACGAGGCGATGCGCCGGATGGTGGAGAGCCTGCGCCAGGTCATGGACAAGGTCAACCAGAGTTCCCAGGAGGTCGCCGCCTCGGCGCTGCAGCTCAACTCCCACGCGGAGAACACCGCCGACGGCTCGAACCGGGTGGTGAGCCAGTCGGCAACCGTGGCCACGGCCAGCGAGGAGATGTCGGCCACCAGTTCGGACATCGCCAACAATTGCCATATGGCCGCAGAAAGCTCGAACAATGCGAGCGCCACAGCCCAGAGTGGCGCCGTGATCGTCCGGGAAACGGTGGAGGGGATGAACCGGATCGCCGACAAGGTGCGCAGTTCGTCCGGGGCGGTTGTGCAACTGGGCGCCCGTTCCGAACAGATCGGCGAGATCGTCGGCACCATCGAGGACATCGCCGACCAGACGAACCTGCTGGCCCTCAACGCCGCCATCGAGGCCGCCCGGGCTGGGGAGCAGGGACGCGGCTTCGCCGTGGTTGCCGACGAGGTCAGGGCGCTTGCCGAACGGACCACCAGGGCGACCCGCGAGATCGGCGAGATGATCAAGAGCATCCAGACGGAGACCAGGCAGGCCGTCAAGGCGATGGAAGAAGGTGTGGCCGAGGTCGAACGGGGGACGGTAGGTGCCGCCAAATCGGGCCAGGCGCTGGAGTCGATCCTGGAACAGATCAACGACGTGACCGCCCAGATCAGCCAGATCGCCACCGCAGCGGAAGAGCAGACCGCCACCACCAGGGAGATCACGAATAATATCCATGCCATTTCCGAAACCGTGGAGATGAGCGCCCAGAGCTCCCAGGAGATATCCGTATCCTCCTCCCGGCTGTCCCAACTCTCCGGCGAGCTGCAGGAGATGGTCCGGCGCTTCAGGCTGTAACGGGGCGAGCGGTATCATGCCGCTCCGGCTGAGGAAGAGGCGCCGCAGGAGGCTCCCATGAAGATCTTCATCGCCGGCGGAACCGGATTTGTCGGTGGTCATCTCAAGCGCGAACTGCTGGGCAGGGGCCACGAACTGCGCCTGCTGGTCCACAAGCGTGGACCGGGCAACGAAAGCGGCGTGGAACAGGCCGAGGGTGACGTGACCATTCCGGAGAGCTTCGCCCGGGCGGTGAACGGGTGTGATGCCGCCATCAACCTGGTGGGGATCATCCGCGAGTTCCCCTCGCGAGGGATGACCTTCGAGCGGCTTCACGTGCAGGCCACCGCCAACATGCTGGCTACCGCCCGGCAGGCCGGCATCACGCGCTACCTGCAGATGTCGGCCTTGGGAACACGCCCCGACGCGGTTTCCCGCTATCACAAAACCAAGTTTCGGGCCGAGGAGCTGGTACGCGCCAGCGATCTTTCGTGGACCATCCTCCGCCCCTCCCTGATCTACGGTCCCGGTGACGCCTTCATCACCATGCTGGCCGGCAACCTGCGGCTGGCGCCGGTCATGCCGGTCATCGGCGACGGCCGCTATCGACTCCAACCGATCCACGCCAAGGACGTGGCGCGCTGTTTCGCCCTGGCGCTGGAGACGCCCGCGACCATTGGCCAGTGCTTTGACCTGTGCGGCAACGACCGTATGAGCTTTGACGATCTGCTGGATATGGTGGCCGCCGCTCTGGGAAGGTCCGCCCCGCTCAAACCCCATGTGCCCCTGGGGCTGACGAAGCTGGTCGTCCCGCTGCTGCAACGGGTGCCGCAGTTTCCCCTCACCATGGACCAGGTGCAGATGCTGCTCGAGGAGAGTATCTGCGACGGCCGTTGGAAGCTCACCTTCGGCTTTGAACCTCGGAATTTCAGGGAAGGAATCTCGGAATACATAACGCGTTGGACAGGAACAGGGAAACCTGTTTCCTTATGAGACACCTCCAATATTACTTGACCAAAACTCCTCAGTACTGTATAAGAACCTGTCAGGAGTTTTCATGAATCAAAAGCGCCTTGGTATAATCGGAGTTACTGTCTGTGCGGCCCTGCTGGTGACGACGGCCGTTGATGCGGATCAGACCGGAACCGCCCCCGAGGGGGTGTTGAAGGAACTGGCCGTGCCGGCCGGCGCCGCGCTCAGCCCTCTGGAAAAATTGGTCCTGAAAAGCAGCCCGCTTGAAACGAAGGAGGGATACGCCTCCTATTACGCCTCCCGGTTCATCGGCAGAAAAACCACCTCGGGACACCGCTACCACCCTGAAAAGATGACCGCCGCCCACCACAGCCTGCCGCTGGGAACGGTGGTGCGGGTAGTCAACCCGGCCACCAGCCAGGAGGTACACGTCACCATCAATGACCGTTGCGCGCCAAAGCGGTTTCCGTTTATCGACCTCTCCCGGGCCGCAGCCAGGAAGATCGGGCTGTGGGGCAAGGGCAGGATCAAGGTCGTCATCATCCCCCTTTTGGAAGATACGCTGGAAGAACCGGCCTGATCCCCTCCTCCTGTCGCCACAACAACAGTCACCCCTCTGACCAATTTTGCCCTTGATTACATCCCGCACCGGGAAAACAAAAAAAGACCGTTCCCCTTTACACGTGAAGGGACAACGGTCTTTGCGGTTTTTAGGGCAATATCATCCCCGTCCTTCGTGGAAAGGGTCCAAGGGGTTATTCTTCTGTCTGTTCCTTCACCACGAACGTGACGGTAAAGGCCGTTCCCTTGTTGCGCCTGCTTTTCACCTCGATCCGCCCGCCCATGTTTTCCACCAGCGTCTTGGTCACGAACAGCCCCAAACCGGTTCCTTCGCCAGGTTTCTTGGTGGTGAAATACGGTTCGAAGATCTTGCTCTCCGCACCCTCGGGTATGCCGGGCCCGGTATCCGCGATAACGAGTTGTATGTTCCCCTCGGTTGTCGCGCAGGTCTCCACCAACAACTTGCCGCCGGTCTCCTCCATGGCCTGCAGGGAGTTCATCATGATATTGAGCAGGATCTGCTTGAGGAGGTTGCTGTCCATCCTGACGGGCGACAGGTGGTAATCCAGGTTGCGCCGGACGGTAACGCCGCGCCGGGCGGCTTCGAAGGTGAGAAATTCGAGGATGAACTCGATGGCAATGTTGACATCCGTCTCTTCCGTAGCCTCGTCATGCTTGCCAAAGGCGAGCAAACCGCGGGTAAGCTGGGCGAGACGCATGGACTCTGATTTGATCCGCCCGACCATCTCGCGGACGGATTCGGAAATGCCATTTTCACGAAGGATGATCTGGGCAGCCGAGGTAATGACCGAGAGCGGTGCGTTCAGCTCATGAACGATCCCGGCCGAGATTCGCCCCAATTCGGCCATCTTCTCGTTGTAGGCCAACAGCTTGAGGAGGTCTGGGCTGATAACGGCGTTGGTGTGCTTTTCTGCCAGGGTCTTCATGCTGGCTCCGGAAACATCAGGAGATTACAAGGACAGAAGCCGCCCACGAGGGACGGCTTCTGCCTGGCTACGAAGATGATGGTGATAGTAACGTGTTCAGTTGTACGCCGATTCGGAGTGTTGCGTCTGGTCCAGGCCCACGACTTCGTCTTCTTTTTCCACCCGCAGACCGATGGTCTTGTCGAGGACAAAGGCTATCACCAGGGTCACGATAAAGGCGTAGGTGCCGGCAGCCACGACCGCGATGACCTGGGTGAGCAGTTGCTTCGGCTCGCCGGCGATGAGCCCCTTGCCGCCGACAGTGGCCAGCACGCCGGTGGCAAGAGCCCCGAAGGTGCCGCCGACGCCGTGCACGCCGAAGGCATCGAGGGAGTCGTCATATTTGAGTTTTGCCTTGACCAGGATGGCGGCGTAGCACACGAGACCGACGCCGACGCCAAGGATCAGGGCCGCCATCGGTGTCACGAAGCCGGCGGCCGGGGTGATGCCCACCAACCCGGCGACAACGCCGGAACCGAAACCGAGCGCGCTGGGCTTGCCGCTGTGGAGCCATTCGGCGAACATCCAGGTCAGGCCGGCGGCGGCAGGGGCGACGGTGGTGGTGGTGAAGGCCAGGGCCGCCGTACCGTTGGCGGCGAGGGAACTGCCAGCATTGAAACCGAACCAGCCGAACCAGAGCAGGCCGACCCCCAGCAGGGTCAGGGGGAGGCTGTGGGGCGCCATGCGCTCATTGGGGAAACCATGACGTTTACCCAGGAACACCAGCACCGCCAGGGCCGAAATACCGGACGAAAGGTGCACGACCGTACCGCCGGCAAAGTCGAGCGCGCCCTTTTTCAGCAACCAGCCGTCCGGTCCCCACACCCAGTGGGCGATGGGGTCATAGACCAGCGTGGTCCAGATCAGGGCGAACAGGCAATAGGCCGAGAACTTGATCCGTTCGGCCAGGGCGCCCGAAATCAGCGCTACGGTGATGATGGCGAACATCCCCTGGAACATGATGAAGGCATACTCGGGAATGGTGTTGGAAAGGGTGTCGGGAGTTATCCCGCACAGCATGATCTTGTTCAGCTTGCCCACGAAACCGCCCAGGTTGTCGCCAAAGGCCAGGGTATACCCCAAGACCACCCACTGGACCCCTACGATCCCCATCACCACAAAGGAGTGCATGAAGGTGGAAAGTACGTTCTTCTGGCGGACCATGCCGCCGTAGAACAGTGCCAGGCCGGGCGTCATGAGCAGCACCAGGGCGGCGGAGACCAGCACCCAGGCCGTGTCGGCGCCGTTGAGGGTGGGAGCCGGGGTGGCGGCCGGAGCCGGGGCGGGCGCAGGGGCCGGCGCTGCGGAAGCTGGGGCGGCAGAGGTAGCGGCCGGGGCGGTTGCGGCAGGTGCGGCCGCCGGAGCTTCGTCCTTCTTATCTTCGGCCATGGCGCAAACCGGAAGCAGGCCCGCCAGGAGTACGAACATTATTGATGCAAGGTACACTTTAAGTTTCATGATAATCCTCCGTATGATGGGTTTATTCTCGTCAGCGCTAGATTGCGTCGGCACCTTTTTCGCCGGTCCTGATCCGTATGGCCTCTTCAAGCGAGATGATGAAAATCTTGCCGTCGCCGATTCTGCCCGTTTTGGCGGTGTTCTGGATCGTTTCCACAACCTTTGTGACCAACTCGTCGCTCACGACGATCTCCAGCTTGATCTTGGGGATAAAGTCCACCACATATTCGGCGCCGCGATAGAGCTCGGTATGCCCTTTCTGCCGCCCGTATCCCTTGACCTCGCTGACGGTAATACCCTCGATGCCGATACCGTTCAAGGCATCCTTCACTTCATCGAGTTTGAATGGTTTTATAATCGCTTCGATGAGCTTCATTGCGTCTACCTCCTTGTGTGCGTGTATGGGGATCACTCCTTGAAAAAGGCGGGGGTGGTCATCCACCCCCGGATTAAAGGAGGGACAGCTTAAAATGCGATATCGAGCTGGGTGGTCAGGGCCGGCTTGCCACCGGGGTTTATATTGCCATTGCCGCTAGAGGGGTCGGAAGCGGACGTCGTGTAGAAGGGGTTGAAGAACACGACACCGACAACCAGCGATATCTGTTTGGAAAAGGTCCATGATCCGCCAATGCTGACCTCGCCGTTGGCGTTGTTGCCGCTCATGTAATCCGCGGCCAGCCAGAGCTTGTCGGATATCTCGGGCATGGAGCGGTCCCAGGACGCCATCACGCCGCTGTTGGCGCCTTTACCCAAGGCACGCTCGGCACCGTAGTAGCCGCCGGCGGAGAGACGGCCGATCACCGGCAGGGTCTTGCCCACCAGGCCGTAGACGATGTTCTGACGGGTAGAAAGTCCTCTTTCCGGTTTATCGTAGGTGCCGAGATTATACGCACCGATTGCAAACGTAGGAAGACCTTTTATGCCAAAGGCGTCCTCCGGTGTGCCCAGTTTTGCGTTGAAATAGAAGGGTGCCCTGTCATAGCCATAGACGCTGTCGTCCTGATATCCCGACTTCAGAAAATCAACACCGACTTCCAATTTGACGTTTTCCAAGGGAAGCACGCCGGCGCTCACACCGATGTTGTACAAATTGGGATTGTAGCCATTCTCGGACTTTCCGGAAAAGCGCGTGTAACTGTCGATGTCGATATGAATGTCTTTGAAACCTTTTACATCGGGGGAGGGAATCCATATCTGCGTTGAGGGGGTTGCCAGCGCCGAACCACACGCCAGTGCCACGATTGCCGATGCTGCAGCCACAATTCTTCCAAGTTTCATCTTTCCTCTCCTTTTCATCGTTGATTTTGAACGGTGATGAAACGAAAACGCCTTTGATTTCGTTCATGCCACGTTCTGTAGAGTAGAATGTATTGGATACGTATGTAGAGGTGAAAACCTCGTTTTGTGCTGACATTATTTGCACGGAGCATGCCACATTTCATACACCAAATATTTCAACAAGTTATAGTTTTAATGGCTCGCGGCACCCTCATAGTATCGAAACTGCATGCACAGAAAATATGCAGCATGTTTCCAAAACAGGCACGGTATGGTTTGACGAAACAGATCGGTTTCAGGTAGGGTGATGAAAACTCCATCCAGGAGGTTAACCAAGATGATAACCGTGGCAAAGATCGGCGAAGTGCCCAACTTCGGCAAGAAGGTAGTTTCCGTCGCCGGGCGGGAGATCCTGCTCATAAACATCAAGGGGACCATCCATGCCTGCGAGAACGAGTGCCCCCACCAGGGAAGCCCCCTGAACGCCGCCGTGGTCAGGGACGGCACCATCTCCTGCCCGCGCCACGGCTACCGCTTCAGTCTGAGCGACGGCGCGTGCGGCGATTATCCCGACCTCACCCTCAGGATCTTTCCCGTCCGCCTGGAGGGCGACGACATCCTGATCGAGCTGGACTAGCCTTGTGAACCATATTCTGATTGCCATCCTGGTGGCATGCACCGTCGCAATCTCCGTAACGGCGGCCGGTCATGCCCTGCTGCACAAGCGGGATTCGCGCGCGGCGCTGGGGTGGATGAGCCTGAATTTGACCCTGCCGCTGGTCGGCCCGTTTCTGTACTGGTGCCTCGGCATCAACCGCATCTCACGCCGGGCGCGGAGTTGGAACGAGAGCGGCCGCCGCATCAGCGGCGCGGAGATCTACCCCGAGGACGGGCAGCAGGACGAACAGCCCCTGCTGTTCCCTCACACAGCCTTCCATCTGCACGACCTGCGGGTCCTTGCGGACAGGGTGGTGAAATCAAGGCTGCGGAACGGCAACCGCATCACCCCGCTGATCGATGGCGAGGCGGCCTATCCGGCCATGCTTGAAGCCATCGAGCGGGCGCAGGAGAGCATCCATCTGAGCAGCTATATCTTCGATGCTGACGGCATAGGGGCTGAATTTGTCGCGGGCCTGAAAGCGGCGGAGAGGCGGGGCATCAGGGTACGGGTGATCATCGACGCTTTGGGGGAAAAGTACAGCCGTATCTCCGCCAGAAAGGCGCTGGCCGGGTCTCGGGTACGGGTGGAGCGTTTTCTCCCGCTGCGCCACGGCGCCTACATCAACCTGCGCAACCACCGCAAACTGCTGATCATCGACGGCCGCGAGGCGTTTACCGGCGGGATGAATATCCGCAGCCGTCACCAGGCGCTCCGTTATTCATCGGCAACCGCGATCCACGATGTGCATTTTCGCGTGCGGGGACCGGTTGTCGGGGATCTGCAGCGGGCCTTCCTGGAAGATTGGCACTTCGTGACCGGCGAACGCCTGGACATCCCCCTGTATTTTCCGGCGCTGGAATACCGGGGAAGCGCCTTTGCACGCTGCATCAGCGACGGTCCGGACCGGGAATTCAGGAAACTGGAACAGATCATCATGGGGGCCCTGTCCTGCGCGGGAGAGTCCGTCCTGATCATGACCCCCTACTTCATCCCCGACCGGCCAATGGCGGCGGCCCTTGTCACCGCGGCCTTGCGGGGGGTGGACGTGCGCATCGTGCTGCCGGGGAAGAACAATCTCCCGGTTGTTCACTGGGCCGGCCGGGCGCAGTTGGGTGAGCTTCTGAGCAACGGCGTCCGGGTGTTCTACCAGCCCCCCCCCTTCGTGCACACCAAACTCTTCATGGTTGACGACGTCTGGACCCTGATCGGCTCCGCCAACCTGGATGCCCGCAGCCTGAGACTCAACTTCGAGCTTGATCTGAGCATCCTGGACAGCGCCTTTGCCGCCGCCATGCGGGATCATTTCGAAAACGCCCTGGCCGCATCCCACGAGTTGACCCTTGATGCGCTGAACCAGCGCAGCATGCCGGTCAAACTCAGGGACAACTTTGCCCGCCTCTTTTCTCCCTACCTGTAAAAAGACTAAAAGACTATTTTTATCCTGTTGACAAGGGTGCCATTGGCTGGTATTACGTTAAGCATTCAAATTTTACTTACGCCTTAAAGGAGAGAATTCACATGTGCACACCAACCCTCGTCACCAAGGAAGCCCCTGATTTCACCGCCGATGCGGTTCTGCCCGACAACACCTTCGGCCAGATCACCCTGTCCGCTCTTCGCGGCAAAAACGTCGTCCTCTTCTTCTATCCGCTGGATTTCACCTTTGTCTGCCCCTCCGAGATCCTGGCGTTCAACAAGAAGCTGGACGAGTTCAAGAAACGCAACACCGAGGTGATCGGCGTTTCCGTGGACTCCAAGTTCACTCACCTGGCCTGGAAAAAGACGCCGGTCGAGGACGGCGGCATCGGCGACATCCAGTACACGCTGGTGTCGGACCTGAACAAGGATATCGCCCGGCAGTACGGCATCCTGTTCAACGAGTCCGTTGCCCTGCGCGGCCTGTTCCTGATCGACACCAAGGGGGTCATCCGCCACGCGGTCATCAATGACCTGCCGTTGGGCCGCAACGTCAGTGAAGCGCTGCGCATGGTGGATGCGCTCCAGTTCGTGGAGACTCACGGTGACCAGGTCTGCCCCGCCAACTGGAACGAGGGGGACGAGGCCATGAAGCCGACCGCCGAAGGCGTCGCCACCTATCTGGCCAAGCACGGCAAGTAGGGGCGACCCCGCGTGGTGGCCCCGGTTCATCACCCGCAAGACAATTGCTACTTACAAGAGGCGCGGCCATGACGGCCGCGCCTTTTTTCTTGCCCTGACGTCACCCCCTATCGTAGAGTTGCCGCCATGTTTCCCCACGACCTCGAACAGACCCCGGAGCTCTTCGGGCATGACCAACGATCCGGCATCGTCGCCGTGGAACCGGCCGGCCGGTTCATGCGCCTCTTCTTCAGGACGGAACAGGGGGTACATTTTCACGACGAACCCTTTCAACCATTCATCCTGGTCAGCGATCCCGCCCTGCTGACCGGCTGCCGGGCACCCTGCTCCGTGCGGCAGTTGCGGGGAGAAGATCTCTTCCGCTACCAACTCCGGTTCGACTCGTGGGCCGACTGCCTGACGGCACGGGATTTTCTGGTGTCAAAGACCGGTCTCGGACCCGGCATGGCCGAGGCCCCCTACCTGTTCATCTCCGACCTTTCCCACCAGTACCTGCTCGCCACCGGCACAACACTCTTCAAGGGGATGGAATTTCAGGACCTGCGCTGCCTGACCCTCGATATCGAAACCTTCTGCGCCGACGGGTACACCTTCTCCAATCCGGACCGGCCCGAGGACC
The DNA here is from genome assembly GCA_015688915.1 of Desulfuromonadales bacterium. Classification (GTDB taxonomy): domain Bacteria; phylum Desulfobacterota; class Desulfuromonadia; order Geobacterales; family Pseudopelobacteraceae; genus JACPFJ01. Next base: position 5,576 of record JAATGX010000004.1, on the reverse strand, counting down.
GCATCATCTCCATCGCCTTCTCCGATTCCCATGGAGGGCGGACGGTGCTGCGCGGCGACCGGCTTTCCGAACCGGAACTGCTGCTGGCCCTGAACGATGCCATTCATCAGGGCGACCCCGACGTGATCGTCGGCCACAATATCTTCCGTTTCGACCTGGAGTACATCGGAAAACGGGCCAAGCTGCACGGCATCAGCCTTACCTGGGGCCGCAACGGAGCCGTACCCCACATCACCCCCAGCTCGCGCTGGAACCTGGCGGAGCGGCTTATCGACTATCCCCGCTGGGATGTGTATGGCCGGCACATCATCGACACCTATTTCCTGGTGCAGCATTACGACATCGCACAGCGCAGCCTGGAGAGCCATGGGCTCAAACAGGTGGCCCGCCATTTCGGGGTGGCCGCGCCGGACCGCGTCTACCTTGACGGCAATGCCATCGCCGGGCAGTTCCGGCTCGACCCGGAACTGCTCTACCGGTACAACCTGGACGATATAGCCGAAACCGAGGCGCTCTTCCGCATCCTGGCCTATCCCTGGTTCCTGCAGACGCGCATCTTCCCCTACTCCTTTCAGAACTGCCCGCTACGGGGGAACGCCACCCGTATCAATGCCCTGTTCCTGCGGGAATACCTGCACCGCGGACACGCCATCCCGGCCCGTACCGCCGGGGCCGAACCGTTCGAAGGAGGGTACACCGAACTGATCCGGGCCGGGGTCTGCGGCCCGATCGTGCACTGCGACGTGGCCTCGCTCTACCCTTCCATCATGCTGACCTACCGCCTCGGTCCGGCCAGGGACTCCCTGGGCCTGTTCCTCCCCATGCTGGCCGAACTGCGCCGTTTCCGCCTGGAAGCCAAACAGGCGGCGCGGGCGAGCAACGACGAACAACTGCGGCTCTATTACGATGCACTCCAGCAGGTTTTCAAGGTGCTGATCAACTCGTTTTTCGGCTATCTGGGCGCACCGCTGCACAACTTCTCCGACCCGGCGGCCGCCGCCGAGATAACGCGGCTTGGCAGGGTCACCATCAAGTCCATGATGGAACAGTTGCGCCGGGCCGGCGCCGAACCGATCGAGGTGGATACGGACGGGATCTATTTCCGGCCGCCGGCCGGGTGTGAAGATGAAGCGGCACAGCAGGATCTGGTGCGGCTCATCTCGGAGGCGTTGCCCGCGGGGATCGAGGTGGAGATGGACGGCACGTACCGCTCCATGTTCGCCTATAAAACCAAGAATTACGCGCTTCTCGGGTATGACGGCGCGATCGTCATCCGGGGAAGCGGCCTCCGTTCGCGGGGGCTGGAGCGTTATTTGAGGGAGTTCATGCGCGAGGCGATCACCATGCTGCTGACGACCGGGGGTGTGGGAATCGAGAGCTACTTCGAGCGCTGCGTGACTCGCCTAGTTGCCCGTGATTTCGGCATCGACTGGGTTTCCAGGACAGAAACCCTCGGTGAATCGCCGGCGGCCTACCGGGAAAAACTGCGGACGGGAAAACGCAACCCCTCGGCAGCCTTCGAGATCGCCCTGGCAGCAGACCAGTCCTACCGTGCCGGTGACCAGATCAGCTACTACATCAGCGGCTCGGGCAAGGATGCCGTCGCCTACGAGCAGTGCCGTCCGGTGACCGCCTTCAATCCGGCACGTCCGGATGTCAACACCGCCTACTACATCGAAAAGCTTCGCCACCTGAAGAAACGCTTCGAACCGTTCCTGCCACAGGAGCCGACACTGTTCGACTGAACCACCGGGCTTGCGTGCCATGGTGCTTTGTGGTAAGAGACTGAAACGTGGCACCCATGAACCGCTTTTCTGCCAGCGCCACCCAAAAAGGAGTCGCCATGAAGATAACCCCGCTACTCTCCGCCATGCTGTTGCTTACTGTTATGCTCGCGGCTGCCCGCGCCGATCAGCAGCCCGAGATGATCGCTGAAAAGATGGCTGTCAAGCTTACCCGTGGCGCCACCAATGTCGCCACCTGTGTTGTCGAACTACCCAAGCAGACTGTTCTGACGGTGCGAGAAATGGGAGCGGCTGGGTATCTGGTCGGGCCAATCAAAGGGGTCGGCATGACGCTCTACCGCGGTTTCATCGGCCTGACCGAGATGGTTTTTTTCCTCGTTCCCCAGCCGGGCTACTACGATCCCATGATCGATCCGGCCTACGTCTGGCGAGGGTGGGCGCCAAAACGCGATACCTCGCCCCTCCTGCCGGAGGAACCGAAGTAAAGCGACCGGGATACGATACAAAGACAAAAGGCGAACCTGTCAAGAGGTTCGCCTTTTGTCTTCAGAAGTTAAAACCGGATTATCAATTCACCCCAGCCGTTGCCGCAGATACGCCTCGAACTCCTGCCTGAACTCCGTGCGTTTCAGGGCCATATCCACCGTGGCCTTGAGGAATCCCAGCTTGTCGCCGCAGTCGTGACGCAGCCCTTCAAACAGACAGCCGTAGACCTTCTCCTCTTTGGACAACTTGAGGATGGCGTCGGTAAGCTGGATCTCGCCCCCCATGCCCGGCTCCTGGCGTTCAAGAATCCCGAAAATGCGCGGCGTCAGGACATAGCGGCCGATAATGGCCATATCCGATGGAGCCTCTTCCCGCCTGGGCTTTTCCACCATGTCCAGCACCTCGTAAACCCTCTCGGAGAGGGTGTTGGCACGGACACAGCCATAGGAGGAGATATTCTCCATCGGCACCTTTTCCAGCGCCAGCACCGAGCCGTGATAGGCGTCAAAGGTGTCCAGAAGCTGCCGCAGACAGGGCTGATCGCTGTCGATGATGTCATCGCCCAGCAATACCGCGAACGGCTCGTCGCCGATAAAATCCTTGGCGCACAGGATGGCGTGCCCCAGCCCCAGCGCCTTTTTCTGGCGGGTATAGAAGATGTCCACCATGTCGGAGATATCCCGCACTGCCTGGAGCGTCGTGCTCTTCCCTTTTTCCTCGAGATGCGTCTCCAGTTCAACGGAGATGTCGAAATGATCCTCAATGGCCCGCTTGCCGCGGCCGGTGACGAACAGGATCTGCTCGATGCCCGAGGCGACCGCCTCCTCGACCACGTATTGCACCAATGGCTTGTCGATCAGCGGCAGCATCTCTTTAGGCGAGGATTTTGTCGCGGGCAGAAAGCGGGTGCCCAAACCGGCAACGGGGAAAACGGCTTTTTTTACCTTCATGCACGGCCTCTCTGGTTATTTAAATGGAGAATGCAGGAGACAGAAGTCAGAGAACATATTCGCCTGACTCCTCACGTACATGCTCGCCGCGCCGACTCCAACGTATTGTACAGCAGCATGGTAATGGTCATGGGGCCGACCCCTCCCGGGACCGGGGTGATGGCGGCGGCCCGCTGGCTGGCGGCGGCAAAGTCCACGTCACCAACCAACTTCTTGTCGCCGACGCGGTTGACCCCCACGTCGATCACCACGGCGCCCTCCTTGATCCAGTCACCTTTGACCATCTCCGGCCGGCCTACGGCAGCAATGACCACATCCGCCCGGCGAACGACCTCGGCCAGGTCGCGTGTCCGGGAGTGGCAGACCGTCACGGTGGCATTCTGCGCCAGGCACATCATGGCAACGGGCTTGCCGACGATATTGGAGCGGCCGATCACCACCACTTCCTTGCCCGCCAAGTCCACCCCTTCCTCCTTGAGCATGACCATCACACCGTAGGGAGTACAGGGCTGGAAGAGCGGTTTTCCCACCGACAGGCGCCCCACGTTGTAGGGATGGAAGCCGTCCGCGTCCTTCTCCGGTGAAATCGCCTCCAGCACCTTGTCGGTATCGATCTGGGGCGGCAGGGGCAACTGCACCAGGATACCGTGGATAGCCGGGTCGTTGTTGAGCTTGTCCACCAGCGCCAGCAGTTCCGCCTCGCTGGTCTCGACCGGCAGCTTGTGCTCGTCGGAGTAGATGCCTGCTTCGGCACACGCCTTTTCCTTCATGCTGACATAGACGCGGCTGGCAGGGTCGTCTCCCACCAGAACCACCGCCAGGCCGGGAGTGACCCCGCTTTGTTTCAGCGCGGCGACACCTTCCGCTATCTCGATACGAATCTTGGCGGCGATTGCCTTGCCATCAATGATCTTTGCCATGCTTTCGTGTCTCCCCTTTTTGTCCAAAGTCGGGGCATCATACCGTTTTGGCGCCCGCTTTGTAAAGAATGGTTTATCCCGGTCCAAAAAAAACCTCCGAGGGCTTGAGCACCTCGGAGGTCTGTGATTCCAGTGGCCGGTCAGCCGGCCGGCACATCAGCCCGCGCAGCAGCCGCCTCCGGCGCAGGCGGCCGGCTTGGGCGCCTCGGTCTTGGGGCAATAGCCCGTATTGAACCAGCCGTCCCCTTTCAGGCTGAAAGCGGTGGTCGATATCATCTTGGACACCTTTCCGCCGCATTGGGGGCAATCGCTGGCCGGAGCATCCGAGAATTTCTGGCGCAGTTCGAATTGATGGTCGCAGCTTGAACAACGATACTCGTAAATAGGCATTCTGTTGATCTCCTTCCGTGTGATACCGTTTCCTTTTATTAACTATAGTGAGCCCGATTCTGTTTGTCAATGTCGGTTACTTTAAAAGATTCTTGTAGTTTTACAAACGGATGTGTATACAGATTAGCATCGATGAATTTTATGTACATGAATACGGTCGGCACGGCCACTGGTTCGCTATCGGCGGCATCATGCTCCACCGTTCGATCTTGGCAAACTCTGTGCATATAGTTCATGACTCTTGTCCAAGCGAGTCCTCTGCAACCACCGGAAACCGCCGGGCCGGAATCCGCTTCAGCCGCTGCCGCGCCAGGGATTGACGGGGGGCCTCCGCACGACGGCAACCATGCAGTTGAATCAAGGCACAACAGTGAGCCACTCCGTTATAACACCGGAACGGGTCTGTCATTTGACGAAAAACAGGACGGGACGGGGAATACGTTGAATCTTGTTTATCAACTAAAACCGAAAGGAGGTGCTACCGCGGGTAAAGAGCATTGCAGAATATTATTACGAAAGGAGGTTTCTAGATGGCATTAAAACGATTTTTCTGTCTGTTGGTCGGCATGGCGCTTTTACTGCCTTCTGCGGTAGCCTGGTCAGCAGAGGTGCATGGCAGCAGCTCCACCCAGTACGAATGGGGCAACAATTATCTGACCGGCGACAAGCAGGCCGGATTCGCCGAGTACCTCAATATGTCGATCTCGAAGATCGACAATGCCGGCAAATTGACCATTAACGGTTACGGTCGTTTAACGCAGGAGCTCAGGGACGGAGAAGGCCTGAATGGCAGGCTTTACTACCTGTATGCCGATTACCACGACCTGTTCGACAAGGTGGACATCCGCCTTGGCCGCCAGTTCGTCAACTACGCGGCCGGCAGCGCTCTTGTCGACGGCGGCAAGATCGACCTGAAGAACGTGGGGCCGATCGGCTTCTCCGTCATGGGTGGCCGCAACGTCATCTTCGGCGTGGATACCGAGGCCACCACCAGCCACGACTGGATATGGGGGGCGTCCGCCTACCTGAACAGCTTCAAGAACCTTGACGCCGAGGTGAGCTATCTGATGAAGTTCGACCGGGAT
>JAATGX010000032.1 GCA_015688915.1 Desulfuromonadales bacterium | reverse complement strand
GGATCACGTACTGCTCTACGGCCCTCCCGGCCTGGGCAAAACCACGCTCGCGGGCATCATCGCATCTGAGCTCGGCGTCGGAATGCAGCAGACCTCCGGCCCGGTGCTGCAGAAGAAGCTCGACCTGGTCGGCATCGTCACCGGCATCCAGGAGCGCGAGGTCTTCTTTGTCGACGAGATCCACCGGTTGCAGCCAGATGTTGAAGAGATGATCTATTCCGCGCTCGAGGATTTCCGCATGGACATCCTGATCGGAACCGGCCCCGGCGCGCGCACCGTGGCGATGGACATTAAGCATTTCACGGCCATCGGCGCCACCACGCGGCAGGGTTTGATCAGCGCCCCTTTGCGCGGCCGCTTTGGCCTGACGTTGCGCCTGAATCACTACGATGTCGAGGAACTCGCGCGCATCGTGATCCGCTCGGCGAGGCTGCTGGGCGTCGCCGTCGACGCCGAAGGCGCGGATGAAATCGCGCGCCGCAGCCGGGGCACGCCGCGCATCGCCAACCGCCTGTTGCGCCGGGTGCGGGACTTTGCCCAGGTGCGGGCCGACGGGATCATCACCCGCGACGTGGTGCGGGAGACGCTCAAGCTGCTGGAGATCGACGACATGGGCTTCGACCAGATGGACCGCATGATCCTCCTGACCATCATCGACAAGTTCGGCGGCGGACCGGTGGGGCTGGACACCATTGCGGCGGCCATCAGCGAGGAGAGCGACACCATCGAGGACGTGTACGAGCCGTTCCTGATCCAGAACGGTTTTCTCAACCGCACCCCGCGCGGCCGGGTGGCCACCCCGCCGGCCTACCGGCACTTCGGCCGCCTCGTGCCCGAACCTCCCCAGGGAAAGTTGTTCTGACAATGCAGCAGTTTTTCGATTTCCCCATTACACCCATTTTCAGTTTCGACAGTTTCGTCGTCTGCGACGGCACCGCGGCTGCCGTGCAGTTTGCCCGGCGCATCGCCGACAGGTCGGACGAGGAGAACCTGCTCTATCTGTACGGTCCGCCCGGCTCCGGCAAGACCCATCTGCTGAAGGCCATTGCCCAAGCCCTTGGCGGCGACGGTTCCCGGCCCGCCGCGTATCTCTCCTGCGCCGAACAGTTCACGGTGGATGAACTTTCCGCCCGTTTCGCCGCTGCTCCGGCGCTCGTGGTGGACGACCTGCACCTGCTGCCCGATGATGCCGCCCTGCGGGCCGGGTTGTGGCAGGTCTTCAACGATTTCCACGGCGTGGGCCGCAAGGTCGCCATGGCCGGTCTCCATCCGCCCCGCGAACTGCCCCACCTGGACGACCATCTGGTTTCACGGCTGCTCTGGGGGCTGGTGACCCGCGTGGATGCCTCCGACGACCAGTCCCGCCGCATGATCCTGAAGAAGATCGCCGACGACCGCCAGGTGCGCGTGCCGGACGAGGTGGTGGAGTACATCCTGGTTACGGCCGGGCGTGAGGTGAGTGAGTTGATCGGCAGCTTCGAGGCGATCTTTCGCCTCTCCATGGCCGAGAAACGCCGCATCACGCTGCCGCTTGCCCGGGAGGCACGGCTCGGTTCGCAGGCCAGCGGTATCACCCCATGAACTCTTCCCGTACCCGCTTGAAAACCCCTGAAGAGGTCGAACTCGACCGCAAGCGGAGCGACCTGACCGCCCTTCAGCAGCAGCTTGTCGAACGGGAGCGCTCTTTTGCCGCGTTCAGGGACGAGATCCGCCTGTTTGAACAGGGCTACGAGGAGATCCTGGGGGGGCGCATTGCCCGGTTGGAAGACCTGGAAGGGCAACTGGACAGCCTGCTGGCGGGGGATTGCACCGTCGAAGAGGTCGATGGCGCCGACGATACGAACGATGATACCTTCAGTCATTTTCAGCATGACGCCGATCTCCTGGACGATGATGCCGAGCAGGGGCCGGATGCGCCGGGCAAAAGCCTGAAACATCTCTACCGCGAGGTCGCCAAGGCCATCCATCCCGACCTGGCATCGGACGATGACGAGCGGCTGAGGCGGCAGGAGCTGATGGCAATGGCCAACCAGGCCTACGAGATGGGCGATCGCAGCGTGCTGGAGGACATCCTCGGCGACCGGGACCTGGGGCCCGAACCGGGCGCGGAATTTGACGTGGCGACGGAACTGGTGCGGGTGATCCGCCAGATCGCGCGGGTCCGGCAGAATATCCATGCCGTGGATCGCCGGATTGAGGAGCTGAAGGCGACCGATATCCACAGGTTCAAGCTGCGGGTGGACGAGGCCCGTGCCGATGGTATCGACCTGCTGGCCGAGATGGCGGCCGCGGTCGACCTGAACATCGCCAAGGCCAGGGGGCGCCTGGCTGTCCTGCGGGGCGACGCGGACCGGGACGATGATCCGCTCACCCCCAAGGAGACGCGCATCATCCGCTTTCCCGCGGATCGATCCTGCGGGACGCTCTATGAACGGAGCAGCGGGTCGGCGGATTACCGCGACTGGCAGCGCCTGGGGAGCGCCAAGGGCGTGCGGGAGGTGCTCCTGAACAAGGAGGTGCGGCTGGACGTAAAAGGGGCGACCGAGGCTGATCTGCATTTCCTGGATGATCTGCACCCGGATGACCTCCAGGCCCTCTTCCTCTACGAGATCGACGACGGCGCCTTGCGGCACCTGGGACATTTTTCCGGCCTGCGGGAGCTCTATCTCTCCAACACCACCGTCACCAACAAAGGGCTGCGGCTACTGGAAGGGCTGCGCAGTCTGACACGGCTCAACATCTACCACACCGCCATCAGCGACACGGGGCTGCTCAACCTGGCGCGGTTGAAGGGGTTGAAATGGCTGACCTGCAGCGGAACCGGCATCACGGAGAAGGGTCTGAATCGTTTCCGGCTGGCGTTGCCGGGGTGCAAGGCGGTCAGTTTCAAGTGGCGGTTTGATACGTAAGCGCACACCTTGAAACCGATTGAGACCCTTGTTACGGAACTCCCGATCTCCGCGGAATAAAAAAGGGGCAGGTCGTTGCCGATCTACCCCTTCAAAAATCTGTCTGTTTTTTTCGAGGACACTGCTGCGGGGATCGGCACAACTCACGCGGTCGCGCCGCTGGCCTCCAGACGCAGTTCCTTGATCGCCATCTCCCTGAGCTTGAACTTCTGAATCTTGCCGCTGGCGGTCATGGGATACCCCTCCACGAACTTGACGTAGCGCGGTATCTTGTAGTTGGCTATCCTCCCCCTGCAAAACTCCCTGACCTCCTCCTCGCTCATCTCTATCCCCTTTTTCAGGACAATGGCGGCCATGACCTGCTCGCCGTATTTACGGTCCGGAACGCCGTAGATCTGCACATCGGAAATATTCGGATGGGTGTAGAGGAACTCCTCGATCTCCCGGGGATAGATATTTTCACCGCCGCGGATGATCATCTGCTTGATCCGGCCGGTAATCTTGCAATAACCGTTCTCGTCCATGATGGCCAGGTCGCCGGTATGCAGCCAGCCATCGGCATCGATCACCTTGGCGGTTTCCTCCGGCATCTTGTAGTACCCCTTCATGACCATGTAACCGCGCCCGCAGAGCTCACCCTGTTTGCCCGGCGGCAGGGTGGCGCCGGTTTCGATGTCGACGATCCTGACCTCGGCGCCGGGCAGGGCCCGGCCGACGGTGGCCACACGCAACTCGATGGAATCATCGGTGCGGGTCTGGGTGATGCCGGGGGATGACTCGGTCTGGCCGTAGACACTGGTTATTTCAGATACATGCATGTCTTTTACCACGCGTTTCATGACTTCGATCGGACAGACCGAACCGGCCATGATGCCGGTGCGCAGGCTGGTGAGGTCGAATCTGGAGAACTCGGGATGTTCCAGCTCGGCGATGAACATGGTCGGGACGCCGTGCACGGCGGTGCATTTTTCCTTCTCGATGGTCTGGAGCACCGTGAGCGGGTCGAAAATCTCCACCGGGACCATGGTGGAGGCGTGGGTGACGCAGGCCATGACCGCCAGGACGCAGCCGAAGCAATGGAAGAACGGCACCGGGATGCAGAGGCGGTCCTTTTCGGTGAATTTCATGCACTCGCCGATGTTGAAGCCGTTGTTGACCACGTTGTAGTGGGTTAGCATGACCCCCTTGGGGAAGCCGGTGGTGCCGGAGGTATACTGCATGTTGACCACCTCGTGGCAGTTCAGGGTCGCCTCGACGGCCCGCAGCTCCTGGTCGGAGACGGCTTTTCCCCGGTCGATGATGCTGGTGAGGTTGAGCATCCCGGCAGGGATTTCGCTGCCGATGCAGACCACGTTCTTCAGGCAGGGCAATTTGGGGCTGGCAAGCCTGCCCGGTTCGGCGGCGGCCAGTTCCGGGACAACGTCGTACATTGTCCGGATATAATCGGTGTCCTTGAATGACTTGACCATGAACAGGGTGGTGGAGTCCGACTGTTCGAGGATATACTCCAGTTCGGCCGACTTGTAGCTGGTGTTGATCGTGACCAGGATGGCGCCGATCTTGGCCGTGGCGAATTGCAGGATGACCCATTCCGGCACATTGTTGGCCCAGATGGAGACGTTGTCCCCCTTTTTTACCCCCAGGTTCAGCAACCCCTTGGCGACCTGCCGGCAGACCTCGTTGAAGTCGCGGTAGGTGTAGCGCAGGCCGCGCTCATGGTACACCAACGCCTCGTTATCGGGAAACCGTTGCGCCATATCGTCCAGAAGCTCTCCGAACGTGTGGGTGATCCGCTTTGACATGCCGCCTCCGGACAGTGATGAATCTATAAAAGCATCCCGATTAGCGTCAATCTTCCGTTAAGCGTCCCCCCCTTTGAAAAAGGGGGGTCAGGGGGGATTTGAAGTTGCGCCGTTACGGCAAATCCCCCTAAATCCCCCTTTTTCAAAGGGGGACTTGCCATGTGAGCACTGTTAGCGGAACATCAGCGCTAATCAGGAAGAGTATTGACGTCATGGGGCCGGATCATTTTGATGGTGTCGGCGTCACCGCCGCCGCCAGCATCTCGGCCGCGTGGGACAGGGCCGACTCCGTGATGGTCGCCCCAGCCAGCATGCGGGCCACCTCGCGGGTACGCTCCCGCTCTTCCAGAAGGGCTACTCTCGTGGACGTCCTGCCCGCCTCGACCTGCTTTTCCACCCGCAGGTGCTGGTCCGCAAAGGCCGCGACCTGCGGCAGATGGGTGATGCACAACACTTGCTGCCGGCCGGCCACGTTCTTCAGCTTCCTCCCCACCAGTTCGGATGTGGCCCCGCCGATGCCGCTGTCCACCTCGTCGAAGACTAGGGTGGGGACATCGCTTTCGGGCAGCACCTGCTTGATCGCCAGCATCAGGCGCGACAGCTCGCCCCCGGAGGCGATCCTGGCCAGGGGCCGGGGCGGCTCGCCCGGGTTGGGGGAGAAGAGGAACTCGATGCGCTCGAACCCGCTGGCGCGCGGCTCGGCCAAAGGCTCCAGCAAGATCTCGAAGACCGCATGTTTCATGGCCACCTGGTGCGCCTCGGCCTCCAACGCCTTCTTCAGCGCCCCAGCCGCCTTTGCGCGGCGACCGGTCAGCTCTGCCCCCCGCTTGCGCACCTCCGTGGCCAGCCGGTCACGCTCCGACTCAAGCTGGGCCCGGTCCTGCTCGCGTCCGCGCAACCGTTCCAGTTCGGCATCGATCTCCTGCCGGTAGGCAAGGATCTCCTCTATGGTCGCACCATACTTCTTCTTGAGGCGACCGATCCGGTCCAGGCGGTCGTCGGCCTGTTGCAGGCCGGCCGGGTCTGCCTCGATGCGGGCGGCGTAGTCGCGCAGGCTGATGGCCGCATCCTCCAGTTGCAGGTAGGACTCTTCCAGGGTGGCGGCCACCCCGGCCAGGGTGTGGTCGATGGCGGACAGGTCGGTGATGGAGGCCGCGATGCGCCGCAGTTGCCCGAGGATGGCGCCGTCGCCGCCATAGAGCCGCTCAAAGGCTTCGGCACTGGCGCCGCCGAGTTTTTCGGCGCCGGCCAGCACCCGGCGGCGTTCCTCCAACTCCTCTTCCTCGCCCGGCAGCAGTTCGGCCGCGGCGATTTCGTCCGATTGGAACGAGAGCAGGTCCAGACGCCGGGCCGCCTCCCGTTCCTCCTCGTCCAGGTGCGCAAGCCGGTCCTGAATGCCGTGGAGTCGGCCGCACAGCGCCGTGAATTCCTCGCGTAGCGCGTTGTTGTTGCCGAAGGCATCCAGGAGCAGCAGGTGGTTTTCTGGCCTGAGCAGGGTTTGAGACTCATGTTGGCCGTAGATGTTGATCAGGCGGCGGGAGATGTCGGTCAGGAGCGTCAGGGTGGCCATGCCGCCGTTGATGAAGATGCGATTCTTGCCGGCGCGGGAGATGGAGCGCTTGACGAGCAGTTCGTCGCCAGCTTCAAGGCCCGCCTCCTCCAGGTGCCGCCGCACGTCCGGCAGACCGAAGATGTCGAAGATAGCCTCGACCGTTGCTTCGTCGCTCCCCGAGCGGATCAGGTCGCTCGAGGCCCTGCCTCCCATGATCAGCCCCACGGCATCGATGATGATCGACTTGCCGGCCCCGGTCTCGCCGGTCAGTATGGTGAGGCCCGCCCTGAACGGGAGGTGCAGGGAGTCGATGATGGCAACGTTCTTGATGGACAGGTCGGTCAGCATAAGTCAACGGTCCTTAAAATCTAAATCTGCCACAGAGGCACAGAGACACAGAGGAAAAGCACTAAACAAAATCTACCGGGATGAACGGGATAAACAGAATAAAGGCTTAAGGGTGTACCGCCAACAAAGTTTTTACGATGGCATCCCGTTCATCCTGCATATCCTTGTAAATATGACGTTGAATTTCTCTGTGTCTCCGTGTCTCTGTGGCAGGTGTTCCGCATCTGTTCATCGCTCTCCCCACTTCAGTTTCGTTCTCAGGATCTCGAAGTAGTCACGCTCCCGCGACATGACCAGCGCCGTGGTCTTCAGGGCCCGGCGCACCTCGATGATGTCGCCCTGCTTGAGCTTGAACCCCACCTGGCCGTCCAGGGTCAGGTAGACCTTCTCGTCGTAGGAGGAGGCGATGGTGATGGAGATGATGGAATCGTCCGTGACCACGATGGG
>JAATGX010000224.1 GCA_015688915.1 Desulfuromonadales bacterium | reverse complement strand
CATCCGGTATTCAGCGGCATCTCCGGCATCATCCGTCGCCAGAACAAGGTCACCGTGGTGGGGGTCAACGGGGCCGGCAAGTCCACCTTCCTCAAGGTGCTGGCCGGACAGGCGGAGGCGACGGCAGGCAGCGTCTGCCTGGGGGCAAACGTGGAGTTGGGTTACTTCAGCCAGCATGCCATGGAAATCCTGGACCCGCGAAAAACCGTATTCGAGACGGTTCAGGACGCCATGCCCCTGGCCAACATCGGCGTGATCCGCAACCTGCTGGGCGCCTTCCTCTTCCAGGGGGATACGGTGGACAAACGGATCGAAAACCTCTCGGGCGGGGAGAAAAGCAGGGTGGTGCTGGCCACGCTCCTGGCCCGGCCGGTCAACTTCCTGGTGCTGGACGAACCGACCAACCACCTGGATATCCGCTCGCGGGAAATCCTGCTGGATGCGCTGCAAAATTTTGCCGGCACGGTGGTGCTGGTCAGTCACGACCGCCACTTCCTACGCCGGCTGGTGGACCGGGTGTTCGAGATCGACCACGGCGAGATGCGGGTCTACGAGGGAAATTACGAGTATTATCTGGGAAAGACGGCGGTCAATTGACGTGAATGAACAGGTGACACCCTCGGGAAGCAGGATGCGCTACATGGCAACCATGCCACCCGAAACCACGAACTTGACCGCCTCCTCCACGCTCATGCCGCTCTCGTACACCTCGTCCTCGCGGAAAAACAGGGCAAATCCGGAGGTTGGATTCGGCATGGTCGGCACATAGACAACCACCAGCCGTTCTCCACCCCGCTCCACCTCGGCCGTGACGAAACCGATCGCCCGCACCCCCGGCCGGGGCCACTCCACGAACACCGCCCGCCGGTAGGAGGTCTTTCCCTCCCGGAATACCTTGGTCAGTTGCTTGCTGGAGGTGTAGATCGACTTGACCAGGGGGATGCGCGACAGCAATTCGTCTCCCCAGTGGAACAGCCTTGTGCCCAGGTAATTGGTGGCGAGGAGGCCGGCCAGGTAGATGACGATCGCCCCGGTTATCATCCCCAATCCCGGAATATGCGCCTCCCGATGGCTGATAAGGCCATACAGGCTGTCCAGGTAGCTGCCGAGGATGCCGTCGGCGAAATTGAAGAGGAATTTGAGGATGAATATGGTGATCCCGACCGGGATCACCACGAACAGCCCGGCAAAGAATTTGCCCTTCACATGGTCAAAGATGGGTTTCATGGCATGCTCCGCACTGGTTGATTTCCGGCGAGCATACCCCTTCCGCCGGCAAAGTCAACCGATGCGAAACCGCCATCTCAGTCCTTCTGCAATCAGGGGGCGCTTGCGGCGAAACCACCTTCAAGCCGCCGGTCGGACCTCAACTGTCGCGGCGTCACCGATCGCACCGCAACCGGCCGGGAGGCCGCCACGGCCTTTGGTTCGGCAATGGCAAGACCGGACAGGCCAGCGAATTGTCGCGCCAACTCCATTGATTTTTGTCCGGGACGGTAAACCCTGGCCCGTTCATCCCAGCGCAGCATTCCCCGGCTTTCCAGTGCAACAAGCAGCAAAAGCGCATCCTTGCGGCTTACGCACAGCTTTTCAGCCAACGTCCCGATAGCAAGCCGCTCGTTACCGACTGCCAGTATCTCCAAAAGCTCCAGTACCTTTTCAAATGCCTGCACCATCAGCAGGCGTTTTTCCTTGCCCATTATCTCCGCTCCCGTGGTTGATTTCCGTCGCGACGCATAACGCCGCTCCTGGCCCCCTTGGTCAATCAGGGCCGTTCGTATCGCTTCACATCGCTCAACAACAGCTCCATGGCCTCGCGCATCAACTGCGATACACTTCTCCTCGTCCGTACGACAAAGTCCTCCAGCGCCACCCGCTCTTCATCGCTGACCCGCAGGCTTACCACATTGTAACGCGGATGCTCCTTCATTGATCCCATTGCCGCGCTCCTCTAATCATGTAATTCCGTACAGTGAAATTTAATTTCTCTTTACAAAATATTTGTACTAAAAATCATGATTATTGTAAACAGAATTTTTCAAGGCTCCGTTCTCTGGCTCTTATGACGCAACTCAGTAATTATTCGAGAGAGTTCAACCTCATAGCAGCTTTTCACCTAGCTTGCTACGCGATATTATTTCGCACTGCAAAATATTATTTTGTAATTAAATACCGTTTGACTTCTCGCGCTGATGTGTGTAAATCTGTTCGAGTTTCGCAGAATGAAATGGGTGGGGTAGCATTGATGGCACATGAAAACCCTGAACAGCGCACGGACACGGACCGCCAGTCGGTTCGGGCCCTTGAGCGCGGGCTTGAGATACTGCGCTGTTTCAAACCGGGGGATCGCTTTCTCGGCAACCAGGAGATCGCCGCACGTACCGGCCTGCCAAAGCCGACCGTCTCGCGCCTGACCTATACGCTGACCCGGCTCGGCTATCTCAGCTATTCGGAGAAGTTCGGCAAATACCATCTCGACTCTGCCGTGCTTGCCTTGGGATATTCCTACCTGGTCAACATGGATGTGCGCCGCATCGCCCGCCCTCTGATGCAGGAGTTGGCTGAATACGCCCAGGCCTCGGTCGCGTTTGGCGTTCAGGACCGGCTCAGCATGCTCTACGTAGAGGCCTATCGCAGCAGCGCCACCGTCACCCTGACTCTGGATGTGGGCTCACAGATTCCCATTGCCACGACGTCCATGGGGAGGGCTTTACTCTGCGCCCTGCCGGAAGCGGAACGGAATTCGATCCTCGAACAGGTGCAGCTTCGCAACAAAACCGACTGGCCCCGGATCGAATCGGGCATCGAGCAGGCCCGGAAGGATTATGCCGAGCGAGGCTTCTGCCTCTCCCTCGGGGACTGGAAACGGGATGTGCATGCCGTCGCAGCGCCGCTGATACCCGCGGATGGTTCCCGCATCCTTGTTTTCAGTTGTGCCGGAGCCGCCTTTCAACTGCGTCGTCACATGCTTGAAGACGACATCGGTCCACGCCTCCTCAACCTCATCACCAATGTCAAGGACGCCCTCGACCGCCTGTCGTAGCGTTTGACAGCTTCGCTCCCGCCACCCGCCGCAGGAACCCCGCACATAACCGGCATACCGGGTCGACAGGCTGCGGACTGATGTTATTCCCACAAACAAGGACAGGATACATATGACGAATCTTATTTCAGCGGCAGGCCTTAAAAAACTGGAAGAGGAATACCACCACCTGTGGCGCGTGGAACGCCCGAAGGTTGTCCAGGGGGTGTCGGACGCGGCTGCGGAGGGAGACCGTTCCGAGAATGCCGAGTATATCTACGGCAAGAAACGGCTCCGGGAGATAGACCGCAAGTTGAAACACCTGGGCGGCAGGCTCAAGGTCCTCAGGGTGGCGACCGCGCCCGCCAATCCGGGAGCGGTATCCTTTGGCTGCTGGGTGGCATATGAGGACGAGGACGGGGGCAAACACTGCTATCAGTTGGTCGGCCCGGACGAAATCGATGTGGCCGCGGGACAGATCAGCATCGACTCTCCGGTCGGGCAGGCCCTGCTGCACAAGAAGCTGGACGACGAGGTCATTGTCCGCCGCCCGTCAGGCGAGTTGACCGTGTATATCACCGACATCAGCGCCACACGCCCCGAGATGTAATTCCGATTCCAAATCAAAGCGGCATCTTCGTTGGTTCGTCTTCGGCTCCTCAACGTACTGCCTGTACGCCTTCGTCGCCTCAATCCTCGCCGCCTCAATGTCATCTTTGATTTGAAACCGGAATAAGTACCCCACCCGCTGCGCCTCCGCCAAAGTCTGCTATAATTTCGCCAAACCATTTCATTCGTCGTGAGGCCGAACGTGTCGGAAACGCCCACTAGCAACGAAGAAGCACCCCGGATCCGGGAGATGACCATCGACGATTTCCCCGAGGTCTTCCATATCGGCGAGCAGGTCTTTACGGCCGAGTATTCCCAAAGCCTTTATCGCACCTGGGATGAATACGAGATCACCACCCTTTATAACTCGGACACCGAGCTCTGCCTGGTGGCGGAGGCGGGAGAGCGTATCCTCGGTTTTGCCCTGGGGACCACCGTAATCAAACACAACTCGCCATGGAAATACGGCTACCTGGTCTGGCTGGGGGTCCGTAAAAATACCCAGAAAGGGCAAGTGGGAAGCAGATTGTTCAAGGAAATAAGGCGCCGAATGAAGGAACAGGGGGTACGGATGATCATCATCGACACCTCCGCCGACAACGAACCGGCGATTCGTTTCTTTCAAAAGCAGGGGTTCGGCGACATTCAGAAACATGTCTATATGACCCTAAACCTGTCCCGCAAGGCCAGGAAAAAACGGGTAAAGAAACCATGAGCGCTTGCCTGGAGACAGTCTGGGAGGCGGTCACCCCCGACCGGGTGCGGAAGACGCTGCTCGATCTGTTGAACATCTATTCACCCTCGGGGAAGGAAGAGGATGTACAGCTCTACCTGGAAGGCCTCCTCGGCCGGGCCGGTTTTGCCGTGGAACGCCAGGAGGTGGAACATGGGCGCTACAACCTCTGCCTGACCATGGGCAAAGGGGAACCGCGGCTCTACCTGGTGGGTCACGTGGATACGGTTCCTGCCTGGGATTTGGAGGAATTCGGGCCGCAGGAGGCGGACGGCGTCGTCCGGGGCCTGGGAAGCGCCGACATGAAGGGGGGCTGTGCCGCCATGGTAGAGGCATGGCTGGCCTTGTCCGAAGCGCTCCCGGCAGAGAAGTTGCCGTCAGTCGGTTTACTGCTGGTGGTAGGGGAGGAGGAAAACGGCGACGGGAGCGCCACCTTCCTTGAAAGGTGCCGTCCTCCCTGGGTCGTCATCGGCGAACCGACGGGACTGGCCGCCTGTTGCGCCCACTATGGCTACCTGGAAGCGGGCTTTGTCACCAGCGGCCATCGCAGTCACTCCTCGCTCCCCGAACTGGGGCACAACGCGGTGGAGTCGATGCTGCGGGTGCTGCTGCACCTGGGTAGCGACATTCTGTTCGACCGGGAAAGCTCGCAGATCGTCTATTCCATCCGCGAGATGCGGTCATCGCGGGCCGGCTTTGTCGTCCCGGATCGCTGTGAAACCTGGATCGACCTTCATCTCCCGCCCGACATGGACCCCGCCGCCATCCAGGAAGCCATTCGCACGATCGTCGCCGACGCCGGGCGTTCCATCGCCGGCCTGGATTTGAATGTCAGTTTCGACTTCACATCCAGGGGTTATACGCTGGACAGCGGCAACCCCTTTTTGCCGGTGGTGCGGGAATCCTATCCGACACTTGGCAAGCAGTTACGGTTTGATTCCTTCCGTTCCCACTCGGACGGCAATCTCTTTTTCGCCGCCGGGTCGCAGCCGCTCATCCTTGGCCCCGGCTCCCTGGAAACCGCCCACACACCCGACGAGCACGTCCTCTTCGACGATGTGGTCGCCGCCGCCCGCATCTATGCGGCACTCTGCCTGCGGATCGGTTCGCTGTCCTGAAGATCGCTTCCTTCCAGCACCATTGCCCGGTGCAATCCTTTCCATGAATAGCCGCTCGGGAGAGACCTGGGAGGCACTACCCAAACGGTATGTTTTCTCGGAAATCATCAGAATGCGGAAGGAGCAAACGGCGGGGCTTCAGCTACCGGGTACCGGTCAGGCGGACATTTCCTTCAATTCCCGGATGATCTCCACCTGGCGCTGAAAGATGTATTGTGAAATCTGCTGTTCCAATGCCTTGTCCGGTGTCATGGCAAAACGGTGTACATGCACCCCGTCATGTTCATTCGATCCCATGAACTGGGCAGGCGTCTTGACGCTCGTGAGGGTATTCTGAATAATATTGGGCAGGTCAAAGTGCAGCGTTGTTTCAAAGTGGTCTTCCGAGAGGCACGGCAGGTGGGAACTGAGGGCGGCGCCGTTCATGGAAATGTTGAGCAATTGGCCGGGAAACAATTCACCCTGGACCTCGAATGAGGCGTCGGTCGGTAATTCGAGCTCCAGGCGGATAGCATTACGGCGCTCGGCAAGTATCTCGGCGAAAAAGAAGTTTTTCAAGGTCGCAGCTTGCCTCCTGACATTGACATAGAGCACGTGCGCGCCAACAACATGGGGGAATATCGGACTGCGGATGAAGGCATAGTGATATTTTTCGATGGCAACCGCCTGCTGCGGATGAATATCCAACTCAAGGACGCCATTGGAAACAGCTTCGATCGTTGCCGGGTAGCTCAGGGGAAGGCCTTTGTAATAATTGATCAGCGATATGCCCAGTTTTCCCTGTTTGACCAGTTCCTTGAACGCAGCCACTATCTGTGCCTGGTCATCGTCGTAGGTTTTTTCGATCCTCGTGCTGTACAAAAAGGAAAAATCCATGACAGCTCTCCGTCAACCAACACGCGAGTGATGTGATGAAACTCCATGGCGCCCGACATGCCGCAGCAAGTCAGAGGCAACCACATGGTTCCGCTCGTTTTTTAGAACAAATGACAACAATTCATCGGGTCAAGAAGCTGATAGTGGGTTGTTGTAACATATTTCAGGATGTGATGAAAACAAAAAGAGGAGTGTCATACTCCTTTTTATCCTGCCTTCCAGATGGCGGCAATACGGCTTCATCCGGCTGGTAATACGGCTGTATCCGGACTATACTTTATGGGTAGTGCTGTATTCGGGGTAGACTTCAGATCAGGTGCAACCCTTCGTGCCGCCGAGGGGCGTTGCGCCTCAACAGAGGAGAACAACCATGGTCCAACAAGAGCAGATCGAGCGTTTTCTCGCTTCAGCCGCCTTCGGAGTTATCGGAGCTTCCACCAATCGCCACAAGTACGGCAACAAGGTCCTGCGCTGTTACCAGCAGCACGGACGCCGGGCGGTCCCGGTGCATCCCAGCGAAAACCAGATCGAGGGAATTCCCTGCGTAGCCGGTATCGCCGACCTCCCCACGGAGGTGAAGAGCATCTCCATGATTACGCCGCCGGCGGTGACCGAACAACTTGTGCCGCTGGCCATCGGGCACGGCATAGAGAACATCTGGATGCAGCCAGGCGCGGAGAGCGCCGCGGCCGTGGAGCTTTGCCGACAGCACAACGTCAACGTCATCGCCGACGGGAGTTGCATTCTGGTGGTGCTCGGCTATCACGATCACTAGCTCATCCGTCTCCGTAGCCGCGGGTCCGTTCCAGCAGAAAGTCCACAAAGGCGCGATTGGGCCGCGACAGATAGGCGCCCCGCTTCCAGGCGATCACCAGATCCAGGTACAGGGGTGGATCGAACGGCACTGCCGTCAGCCCCGGGGCGTCGGTCACGACCATCCTGAGAAAGGTGGATATCCCCATTCCCCCCCGCACCAGGGACGTTACCAGCGTGAACAGGTTGGTTTCGAAGACGATACGTGGCGGCGCCCCACTCCCCTTGATCACATCGAGGATCAGTTCCCGCAGATAGTAGCCCTCCTTGTAGAACACCAGCGGTTCACGAACAAACTCCGCAACGGTCACTGCCGACTGATGCGCGAACGGATGGTCGGTCGGAACGCAGACCACCACCTCCTCCCGCAGAAAATGGCGCGCCTCCTGGGTTTCCGGCACGCTGCGCCCGGCAACCACCCCCATGTCCAGCTCTCCCTGGCTGATCATCTGCTGGATGCGCCACGCACCTTCACCCGAGACCGACAGGTGCAGATTGGGATACCGCTTCTTGAAATCGCAGAGTATGGCCGGGAAGAAGTAGGCGCTCAGCATGGGGGGGATGCCGATACGCACCTCACCCTTGTTCAGGCCATGCACATCGGCCATCTCCAGTTCGGCAGCCTTTATGCCGTCCAGGATGCCACGGGCGTGCTCCAGGAAGATCTCCCCTTCGGCCGTCAGCGTGACCCTTTTGTCCTGGCGGTTGAAAAGCACCAGATCCAGCTCCTCCTCCAGCCTCTTTATGGCCACGCTCACCGCCGGCTGGGCAATGCGCAGCCGCTCGGCAGCCCGGGTGAAGTTCCCGGTCCCGGCGATCTCGGCGAAAAACCGCAATTGGCGCAGGTCCATGCCTACCTCCTCAACGATATATATTTATTATCATTGCGATAGTAATTATATATTTTTGTTATTACGATGCAAGTGTTACCGTCATGACAACAATGTGTCATGTGCCACAGGGGAGGAGTTACCGCAATGGCTGCATCCGTTCAATTCAAAGATCACTTTTCCGTTCATGCCGACGCCTATACCCGTTACCGTCCCTCCTATCCGCCAGCCCTGTTCACCTGGCTGGCCGGCCTGACACAGGGTCATGGCCTGGCCTGGGACTGCGGCTGCGGTAATGGCCAGGCAGCCACCGGCCTGACGCCGTACTATGAGCGCATCATCCCCACCGACCCCAGCCGGCAGCAGATCGAACATGCCCTTCAGCACGAACGGATCAGCTACGCCGTGGCCCCGGCGGAGCATTCCGGCATTGCCGCCGGGACGGTGGATTTGGTGGTGGTGGCCCAGGCGTTGCACTGGTTCGATTTCGGGCGGTTTTACCGGGAGGTCGAACGGGTGGCCCGCCACGAAGGGGTCCTGGCGGCTGTTTCCTACGGCCCGGTACAGGTCGAGGGGGCGCCGGCACGGGTGGTTGATCGTTTCTACCAGGAGTTGATAGCCCCTTACTGGCCTCCCGAACGGCATTACGTGGACGAGGGGTACGCCACGATCCCCTTCCCGTTTGCGGAGATCGTTGCCCCGGCGTTTGCCATGGAGACCGACTGGGACCTGGGGCACCTGACCGGCTATCTGGGAACCTGGTCGGCGGTCAGGGAATATGAGAAACAACGGGGCAGCGCCCCCCTCCTGCCCCTGATCACCGGAGAACTGGCCGCGGCATGGGGTGACCCGCACCAGGAGCGGCGAATCAGGTGGCCGTTGTCGCTGCGCGTCGGTCGGATAGGGATGCGGCCATGAGTACGGCAGCGACATATACGGAAGGCCGGGTCAGCGTCGGCACCGCCAGTTTCCGACGCGCCAACCTGGCCCTGTTCTGCGCCGGCTTCATCACCTTTATCACCCTGTACGACGTCCAACCGCTGTTGCCGCTCTTTTCCCGCGAGTTCGGCGTGTCGCCGGCCGTGGGAAGCCTGCCGCTCTCGGTCGCAACCTGCGCCCTGGCGATCGGCATGCTGATCGCCGGGACCGTCTCGGAGACACTTGGCCGCAAACGGGTCATGGTGCTCTCCCTGTTCCTCACCTCGCTGCTGGCCATGCTGACCTTCTTCAGCCACGGTTTCGGATCGCTGCTGGTCCTCAGGCTGGTGCAGGGATGCGTCCTGGCCGGGGTACCCTCGGTGGCCATGGCCTACCTGGGCGAGGAGATGGACGCCCGCTCCATTGGCGCCGCCATGGGGCTCTACATCGGCGGCAACGCCGTGGGGGGCATGACGGGCCGCATCGGTTCCGCCCTGCTCTGCGACATTGTTCCCTGGCACACCGCCATGGGGATCATCGGGATCATCAGCCTGCTCTTGAGTCTGGTGTTTCTGAAAAGCCTGCCCGCTTCCACCAATTTTCAAAGGCGCCCCTTCCAGGTGCGCTACCTGTTCACCTCCCTTGTCCAGCATCTGCAGGACCCGGGTCTGCTCTGTCTGTACGGCCTGGCGTTTCTCAGCATGGGTGGCTTCGTCACCCTCTATAACTATATCGGCTTCCGACTGCTGGCGGCTCCCTATAACCTCAGCCAATCCCAGGTAAGTCTGATCTTCCTGGTCTACCTGCTGGGCTCCTTCAGTTCCAGCGTTGCCGGGCGGCTGATCCACCGCTTCGGCCGCGGCCTCATGGTCCGGTCCTCCCTGGCCGTGATGCTGGCGGGGACACTGCTCACCATGGCCGCGCCGGTTCCCCTGATCGTGGCCGGGGTGGGGATCTTTACCTGCGGCTTTTTCAGCGCCCATGCCGTCGCATCCAGTTGGGTGGGGCGGCGGGCGAAAAACGCCAGGGCCCAGGCGTCGTCACTTTACCTCTTTTTCTATTACCTGGGGTCAAGCGTCTCCGGGACGGCGGGAGGGGTCTTCTGGGTACACGGGGGATGGCCGGGGGTGGCCGCCATGATCGGCCTGCTGGTCGTGCTGGCATTTGTCGTCGCCACCTTGCTGTTGCGCCTGCCGGCAACGGAATGAAGGCGCCCGTCAACGGGACGGCACGATAATCCCTTCGGCTGCGGCGAATTCCAGAAACGCCCGGGCATCCTCGTTCGGTATACCCAGGCGAGCGGCGATCCGGCCGGCCGGGGTATGGCCGTCCACTTGCTCCAGCAGCCGGAAATAGGGTTCGTCGATGGATTCGGTGCAAACCCCCTGGCTGCCGGGGTAGATGACCGCCCAGGAACCGGTCGGCTCGAGGTGAGCGGCGAGAGCTCGCAGGTCAGGGGCTCCGGCCTCCAGAACCTCAAGTATCTCGTAATGAAAGGCCGCCAGACGGGTGGAAGGCGTGAGCGCGACAGGGGCCTCCAGCAGCCGCTTCAGCCCGCGCCGGCCGGGGGGGGGCGGTGGAGGGGTCAGCACTGCCGCGGCGTAATGGCAGTGATAGTCAACCATGTCAAGGACCAACGGCAGTAAACGCCGGCCCGTGCCATTGAAAACCGTTGTCAGGAAGGCCCGTTGCAACCACCAGACTTCGTCGTCGCCCAGCTCTCCCTCGCCGGTCTCCACCCCCCGTTCCGTTGCCAGCCACTCGCCGAATTGCCGCAGAAAGGCCGATGGCTTCAGGCCAAGGGCGGCGACGACCCCGTTGAACCAGGCCACGGCCTTGCCCCTGGTGTAAAAAATGTCGCAGGCCCGTGCCAGCCGACCCGCCTCCGCCATATCCTCCGCACTGAAGGTCGGTGACGAAACAAGGGTGTAAGGCGGCTCGTGCACGTGACGCAGCTCAAGGGAGGCGGCGCGATCGGCCAGGACGGTGCCGGGCAGTACCGCCAGGGGAAAGATATCCAGATGGTTGGGGTAGAGCCCCACGGCATAATCGAGGCTGCCGGCGAATCCTTGCAGGGTGTCGCCGGGAAGACCGTACATCAGGTCAAAACCGAAGACCGCTCCGCTCTCGTTCAACAAGGCCACCCTGGCGGCAAACACCCCCCGGTCAAAGGCCCGGCCGACCTCCTTCAATACCCGTGGATCGGCGCTTTGCAGGCCGATCTGCAGCGAGCAGACGATCCGGGCAAAGAGCTGTGCCATCTCGGAATCGATGAATTCGCTGCGCACCTCGAAGTGAAAATGGATGTGGGGGGCGATCCGTTCGATCAGCCGCAGGATCGACTTGGCGCGGCCCACATCCTGGTTGAAGGTGGAGTCGAGGACAAAGACCTGGGAGACACCGCCTGCGGCGAAGTGGCGCAATTCGGCTTCCAGCCGGCCGAGAGAAAAGCGCCGCACCCCTTGCTCGCCACGGGAGTCATAGCAGAAGTCGCACCTGAAACCGCACCCCCGCGACAACTGCCAGAGAATACCTCGGTAACGGCGGGTATCGAGGACGCCGGTCAGCCACGGGGAGGGGATGGCGTCCAGATCGGTAATGGGCTTGGAGCGTGTCGGCACAACGCCGTTCTTTGCCGTGACCGCGACACCGGGGACATCCCTGACCTCCGTTCCGGACGTCAACCTCCGGCACAGCTCCGCGAATGGCCGCTCCCCCTCGCCGACAATCAGGAAGACGCCGGGGGCCTCTGTCAGTACCCCCTGCGGGTCGGCCGTCGCTTCGGCCCCCCCCGCGAAGAGGACCACACCCGGCAGAAGGCGGTCCAACTCCCGGGCCATCTCCAGGCACAGGGCGCGATTCCAGACGTAGAGCGAAAAGCCGACTGCGGCCGGCCGCGATTCGGCTATTTCCCCGGCACAGACGGCGGCATCTTGACCGGCGAAAAAATCCAGCAATGTTATCTCCACCGGGCTATCGGCGGCAAATGCCTTGAGAAAGGCGTTCGCCAAAGGTACGGCCTGGGGGGAGGGATAGGGGTGTATGGCGACAAGGGTTATGCGCAATGGCGGTTCCTTTCAGGTAAATCAGGTTCACGACATCGCTGTCAGAGGTCATGCCGGAATCTGACCAGCAGGTAGAGGCACCCCGCTCCACCCGCCAGCATAAGCAGATCCCGAAACCAGGAGATAGGCTTCTCGAGCATGGAATATATGACCGGATCGAGCAGGGCCGTGGTCAGCAGGCTAACCGCCGTCCAGGTCAGCAGTTTCTTCATGATCAGCGTCCCTCCTTCAGCATGCGGGTCAACAACCGGTCAAGCGAAGAAGCAAACCGCTGCCGATCGGTCATGCCGAACTGAGCCGGCCCGCCCTGGACGAGACCTTCGGCGCGCAACTCCTGCATCAGGTCACGCATGGAAAGCCGCTCCCCCACGTTCTCCTCGGTGTACAACTCTCCGCGCGGGTCGATGCCCACCGCTCCCTTGGCCACGATCCGGGCGGCCAGCGGGATATCGGCGGTAATCACCAGATCGTCCGGCGCGGCGTGTTCGGCAATATAATCGTCCGCCACATCGAAACCTTCTCCGACCAGCACCGAGGTTACCAGCCCGGAATGGGCCCGGGACAGGTCCTTGTTGGCCACCAGGCAGACCGGCACCGACAGGCGCTCCGAGGCCCGGAACACGATCTCCTTGATGACCCGTGGACAGGCGTCGGCATCAACCCAGATTTTCATCACGTATCCCCTTTTACGCAGAGCGCATACTTCAGGTAGCGCCCCTCGGGAAAGGTGACCGGATAGGGAAAGTCCTCCGGCTGCCCGGCCAGGGAAATCACCTGCAATCCGCTTCCGGCCTGAAGGGCGCCGCGCCGCAGCTCCTTGAGGTAATCGGCCACATCGGTCTTCTGATGGTTGGAGGAGGCGATCAGCAGCCCGCCGGCCGGCAAGAGCGGCACGGCCGCCGCCACCAGATCGGCGGTGCCGCCGCGAGTGGTGAAACGCCCCTTGGCGGTGGTGGAGAAGGAGGGAGGGTCCATCAGGATGATGTCGTAGCGCTTTTGCTGACGAAGCAAGTCCACCAGCACCTGCCGACAATCGCCCACGACGAACTCGTGGCGCTGGGGATTGATCCGGTTGACCCCGAAGTTGGCCCTGGCCCATTCGGTATAGCCGGGAGAGGCATCCACGCCGGTCACCCGGCTCGCCCCGGCAGCGGCGGCCGCCACCGAAAAGGCCCCGGTATAGGCGAACAGGTTGAGCACCCGCTTGCCGTGGACACGGCCCACCAGGTCGCGCCGATTCCTGCGCTGGTCCAGGAACAGGCCGGTATTGAGCCCCTGTTCCAGGCTCACCAGGAAGGTCAGGCCGTTTTCCCGCACCTCCACGTGGTGCGGCGCCGCCGTACCGGCCAGAAGCCGGCCATAGCGCTTATTGTCGCCGGCCGCCTCCAGTTCCCTGGTGTTCTGGGGCCGGCTCTTTTCGTAGATACCCGCGGGTTGAAGCATCTCCTGGAGCGTCCGGGTGACCAGCTTGAGGTGCGGACGCCACCCGGAGCAGTAGAGCTGCACCATCAGGTAGGCGCCGTAGCGGTCCACCGTCAGGCCGGGCAGTCCGTCCCCCTCGGCATTCACCAGCCGGTAGGCATCCGTATCGCCCAGGTCGGCATGGTTGGTACGCAGGGCAACGGCCGCCTCCAGACGTTGCCGCAGCCAACCCCGGTCCAGGTGCATCCGCTCCCGGGACAGCACCCGTGCCACGATGCGATCCTGTGGGTCGAGCAGGGCCGTGGCCAGAAAACGCCCCTGTTCGTCCATCAATTCCACCACCTGGCCCGCCTCACCGGCCGGCCAGCGTTTGGTATACCCATCGGCAATGATCCAGGGATGCCCCAACTCCAGCATCCGCACCGTTTCCGGACCGACGGTCCTTTGCCCAGCCTGCATGGCTCTTCCTTTCAGATCCTGTCGCTACCGGCATCATTCCAGAGTTTGACCGCTTTGGAAAGGCCTTTTTGTTGGGGCCTCATCCCATGGGCGGGGATTATTTTCGGAGCAGGTATCGCGGGATATGAGATAATATGCTACCTGTATCCTTGGAACGGGACGGGGCACAATCTCCTGTCGGACACGACAACGGCCTCGAAAAAGCACATCCGGACGGTTATATGAAACTCATCATTCCCATCATGTTGGTTGCGATCTGCTGCCGGACGGCAGCGGGTGAAGCTGCGGGCTACGGCGTGGCCCGCGGCATGACGCCGGTGCTTGCCGCTCCGAACCTCACGGAGATCTTCGGCGGCCCTGACGGCACAACCCTCAAAACCGACCGGTGCGGCCAGGTACGGGAACTGGAGTTCATCGCCCTGCCGGGTACGCCCTTTCGGTTATTGGCGGAGATACGCGGCAAGACGACGACCGTTTTCCGGGTGGAAACCGACGACTACCCCACTCCTGCCGGCAGAGCGCTTTATGTGGACAGCCGCTTCATCGATCCGCGCGACGCGGAGCCGCCGCCGCGCCGTCGGAGCCTGCCGGCGGAGATCGATATCATCGCCTCCCTGAAGGGGGCCGTGAACAGCCCCTACGTTTGGGGGGGGAATGTGCGCCAGGGGGTCCCGGAGCTGGCCGGGATGTTCTATCGGGATAGTGCCACGCCCAGGATCGACAACCGTCTGATACTGGCGGGGCTGGATTGCTCCGGCCTGCTTTATCAGGCCACCGGCGGCTGGACTCCCCGCAATACGTCCCAGTTGATCACGTTCGGACGCGGGGTGCCGATCGCGGGAAGAACAGCCGACGAACTGGCGGACCTGCTGCGGCCCCTTGACCTGATCGCCTGGAACGGCCATGTGATCATCGTGCTGGACGGGAAAACCACCATCGAAAGCAGGCTGGCATGCGGGAAACCGGGCAACGGCGGGGTGGCGATATCCCCGCTGGCAAAGCGGCTGGCGGAGATCCTGCGGACGCGCCGGCCGGTGGATGCATGGCCGGCGGGAGGAAAACGGCAAGGGGTATTTGTGGTCAGGAGATGGTATGGGTTATAAGCATGCGGGTGCGCGCCTACCGTTTCCTGTTCTTCTCCGGCACCGGCAGTTTCAGGAGCCGCAGCACCTGGGTCATGTCGTCCCATACCTCCCAGAAGGCCTCCATGCTCCCTTCGCCCTGTCTGCGGAGCAGATAGGAGGGATGGTAGGTCGGCATGAACGGGATGCCGTGGAAGTCGCGGAACTTGCCGCGTAGCCTTGAGATCGGTTCCTTCGTCTCCAGGAGCGTCTGGGCGGCGAACTTGCCGAGCGCCACGACCACTTCGGGCCGGATGGACTGGAGTTGACGCAACAGAAACGATGCACAGGCCGCGATCTCGTCCTGTTCGGGGTCGCGATTCCCGGGGGGTCGGCACTTGACCACGTTGCAGATGTAGACATCCTCGCGTTTCAGGCCCATGGCCGTGATGATGCGATTGAGTATCTGACCGGCGGCGCCCACGAACGGCTCTCCCTTGAGGTCCTCATCCGCACCGGGCCCTTCCCCGACGAACACCAGCCGGGCATGGGGGTTGCCCACGCCGAATACCAGGTTTTTTCGCGCCTTCCCCAGTTTGCAGTGCTGGCACTCCCCCAGATCCTTCCTGATCCTTTCCAGGGATTCGTGTGGCTGGTCCTTTGACATGAGCATTTCAACGACCGGAGTGGATATCGTCGGAGATGCCGGGACAACCGGGGCGGCCCCGGCCATGGCGACGGGGATGCCGTCGAGACCGCTTTCCTGCAACGCCGTTACGTATTCCTTGAGGGATGCGGCTGCAATCGTATGGAAAGACTTGCCTGATTTCATGAGCTTTGTTGTATCCTGCCCCTTTCTGGGGTACCATTTGACAAGTCGAACTGTAGCAGCTACCTCAATCGTCTGTCAAAGTGAAAGAACGCATGTACCTCTCCCTTTTCATCCTGTTTCTGGCAATCATCTGCGTCCCTTCCCCGGCCCACGCCTGGGGAGGCGGCATCCACCTCCAGGTCGGCTTGAACGTGCTGGAAAACCTGTCCCTGCTCCCCGCCGGTCTGGCCGCGATCCTGGCCGCTCATCCCCGCGATTACCTGTACGGCTGCATCGCGGCAGATATCATCGTGGGCAAGAAGTACACCCACTACCTGCTCAACTGCCACCGATGGGGCATCGGCAAGAAGGTGCTGCAAGCCGCCCGGACGGACAGCGAACGGGCCTGCGCCTATGGGTACCTCTCCCATCTGGCGGCGGACACCATTGCCCACAATTACTTCGTCCCCTACAAGATCATGCGTTCCTTTGCCAG
Source organism: Desulfuromonadales bacterium (assembly GCA_015688915.1). GTDB lineage: Bacteria > Desulfobacterota > Desulfuromonadia > Geobacterales > Pseudopelobacteraceae > JACPFJ01. The sequence goes on along the minus strand of JAATGX010000224.1, from coordinate 9,289 downwards.
CGTGACCATGAAGCACACCTATTGGGAGATGCGATTCGAGACCTTCGTGGAAAAGGAGGTGTGGGAAGAGGCGCGGGAGGTCTGCCGCAGCGACCAGCGGGCCAACGATATGCTGTTGCGCGGCGTACTGACCGCCACCCTTTTCTCCTTCGGCACCAACAAGCGCATCTTCAATTCGATCATGCTCCTGTCGCGCCTGGAACGGTGGCAGCGCATCATGCAGACCTTGTCCAACAATTCACGCTACGTACTGGCCGACAGCGACCGGGATGAATATCTCAAATTGACCCGGGAAGCCGTCTTCGATTTCCTGCAGCACCCCAAAGATTCTAACCTGTTGCGGGCGGACCCGACAGGTGAACGGGCCCTGGCGATGGCGGAGGCGCTCCGCAAAAACCTGCGGCTGCTTCACACGAGCGGACGGCTGACCAGGGTCGAGGGGTTTGAGCAGGTCGAGGCGCTCAAGGAGACATTACGCCAGGCGCTCCATGAACCGGAACTGCTGGGGAGGTTGCACAGCGGAAAGCGGGGCCTGTTCAGCGCTCTCTTCGGGGGGAAAACTCGGTCGTAATGTGATCGAGGATACGGTCGGCCAGTTCGTTCTTGGACATCAGCGGGCATTCCGCACTACGGCCGTCGCGGAACAGGATGCGGGCGCGATTGGTATCCACATTGAAACCCGCATCAGGCTGGCTGACGTCGTTGGCCACGATCATGTCCAGGTTTTTCTCTGCCAGCTTCTTTGCCGCGCCCGCCTCCAGGCTGTCGGTTTCGGCGGCAAAGCCCACCAGAAACGGCCGCTGTTCCAAGCGGCCCAACTCTGCCAGGATATCCGGATTTTTGACCAACCGGAGCGTCAACTCATCGTTTTGTTTCTTTATTTTTGTTTCACTGCGCTCAACAGACCGGTAATCGGCCACGGCGGCGGCCTTGATGACCACGCTGCACTCGCCGACCCTGGCCATGACCGCCTCGCGCATCTCCGCGGCACTTTCCACGCGCACCAGTTCGACGCCCGGAGGAGCCGTCAGGCCCACCGGGCCGCTGACCAGGATCACCCGGCTGCCGCGCCGTCGGGCGGCCCCGGCCAGGGCGTAACCCATCTTGCCGGAAGAGTGGTTGCTGACGAAACGCACCGGATCGATCTCTTCCCGGGTCGGACCTGCGGTGACCATGATGGTCTGCCCGTTCAGCGTCTTGGACGTGAGCGCCGCCATTGCCGCCTCGAAGATGGATTCCGGCGCCGCCAGCTTTCCTTCCCCAATCCAGCCGCAGGCCAGTTCGCCCGTTTCCGGCGGCACGAACAGGTATCCCAGGCGGCGCAACCGTTCCTCGTTATCGCGATAAATCGGATTGGTGTACATGTTGACGTTCATGGCCGGAGCGATCAAGACCTTTGCCTTGGTGGCCATGACCGTGGTGGTGAGCATGTCGTCGGCAATGCCGCCGGCAACTTTGCCGATAATGTTGGCCGTGGCCGGGGCAATGATGAACAGGTCGGCCCGGTCCGCCAGGGAAATGTGGCCGATCTGTTGTTCGGAGATGAGGTTGAACAGTTCCGTGTGTACCGGGTTCGCGGAAAGGGTCTGGAAGGTGAGCGGGGTGACGAACTCCTGGGCCGAGCGGGTCATGATGACATGAACGTCCGCACCGGCCTTGGTGAGAAGCCGCAACAGTTGCACCGCCTTGTAGGCGGCGATGCCGCCGCTGACGCCGAGGATGACCTGTTTTCTCTCGAGCATGGGGGATTTCCCTCAGAAATACGGGTTATGGAGCTTTTCGTGGCCGATGGTCGTTTCAGGGCCATGTCCCGGATAGGCTGTCACATCATCCGGCAGGGTGAACAGCTTGCCGCGGATCGATTCGAGCAACTGCTCGTGCGAACCGCCGGGGAGATCGGTACGGCCGATGGAGTCGGCAAAAAGGGTATCGCCGGTAATGATCTTTTTCTCGGCCTCGAGATAGAGGCAGCAACCACCCTGGGTATGGCCGGGCGTATGCAGAACCCGCATGCGGTGGGTACCGAAGCCGATCTCCATGCCATCAGCGAGAAACATGTCCGGTTGCGGCGAATTGTTGCCTTGCAGGCCATATGTCCGAGCAATATCGCCCGCTCGCTCCAGCATGGGCGCATCGGCGGCGTGAATCAGCAGGCGGGCGCCAAAATGTTCCACTACCGCCTGGTTGGCCCCCACATGGTCAAAATGTCCGTGGGTGGTAATGACCTGTCCAATTTTCAGATTGTACCGCTCGGCCGCGGCGATAACCCGGTCGGCATCGCCGCCCGCATCCACCACCACCCCTTCATGGGTATCTTCGCAACCAAGTATGAAGCAGTTGACCGCCAGAGGGCCAACGACTAGAATTTCAAATATCATGTCCTGCCACCCCTTTAACTTCATGTGTCGTCACAATGACGATGGAATGTGCGCCGTTGACAGGCCCTCCGGCCTGGTATAGAATCTGTCCTGCCCTCGGCCGGAGGACGGGCAAGGTCACCAGCAGACCTTGACGGCGACCCGGTTCAGTGTATCATCTGAGGTGGATCAACACACCTGACAACCAAAGGAGAACTGTCTATGCAACGCTGGATCTGCACCATCTGTCAGTATGTTTACGACCCCGCCCTTGGCGATCCCGACCGTGGCATTCCTGTAGGAACCCCTTTCGAGTCTCTGCCCGACGATTGGTGCTGTCCCCTGTGCGGTGCCGGGAAAGACGCCTTTGAGATGGAATGAGATCAACAACAGCCCCCTCGGGGGCTGTTTCATTGCTTTTTTTTGTCGGCCGGCTTGATGATATCGATCTTTGTCTCGCCGCCTTCCACCGTTACCCGCCATACCAACCCGCAGGCACCGCATTCCTTGACCGGCGATTGATCGGACGAAAAACCGCCGGAATGCATGTCGAGATCCACTGATGTCCTGTCATTACAATTCGGGCATTTCATAGCCACACTCCTTTAAGACGCTTCACTGTCGACCGTAGTTATCCGATCCTGGTTAATGGTACGCCAGTTCAGGCATTATGGCAATCATGGCGCTCAACAGCTCGTCAAGGTCGCTTCGGGTCATGTCCCCCATATGGGCAATGCGGAAGGTCTGCCCCTTGATCTTTCCGTAACCGTCGTCAAAGGCAAATCCAATCTCACCCAAACGCTTCTTCAGCAGAGCCAGGTCGATACCCCGCGTGTTACGGGCACATGTCAAGGTAAGAGAACCATAACCTGGCTCGGGAAACAGCTCAAAGCCGCGTGAAGTCAGCCAGTCGCGCACATACCCGGCCAGGTTGCGATGCCTCTCCCACCGGGCTTCCAGCCCTTCGGCGAACATCCGTTCCAATTGGCGGTCCATGGCAAATATCTGCGAGACGCAGGGGGTGGATGGGGTGTTGTCCTTGGCATCGTTGGCGGCAAATTCCATGTAGTCGAAATAGTAACCACGTCCCTCCATGCCGGCGGCACGTTCAAGCGCCTTTTCGCTGGCCGTGAAGACCGTCAGCCCCGGCGGCAGGGCAAAGGCCTTTTGCACCCCGAAGATGCAACTGTCGATCCCCAGGTCATCCACCGGGATATTCAGGGCGCTCATGGAGGACACCGTATCCACAATGAACATGACCTCGGGGTACGAGCGCATCACCTCGGCAATCTCGGGAAGAGGCGACATGACACCGGTGGAGGTTTCGTTGTGGATCATGGTCATACTGTCGTACTTACCCGTTGACAGGGCCGCTTCGACAGCCTCGGGGGTAACCGGCCGGCCCCAGTCGAACCGGACGGCATCGGCCTGTTTGCCGCAGCGCAGCGTGACGTCGTGCCATTTGTCGGAGAAGGCGCCGTTGCAAAAATTGACGCACCGCCTTCCCACCAGGTTGCGGATGGCCCCTTCCATGACACCAAAAGCGCTGGACGTGGCGAGAAACACCTTACCCTCCGTAACCATGACCTTTTTAAGGCCGGACGTGACCCGGCCATGCAGCTCGGCGTACTCTTTCATGCGATGGCCGATCATCGGCGTTGCCATGGCGGCAAGGATTTCGGGATGTACGGGAACCGGACCGGGGATGAAAAGCTTTTTATACATGGCGTGCTCCAGATTTCTGCGGCGCTCCGGCAGGGGAGCGGAGATGGCGTGAATTCTTCACAAGCTAGCAAATGGGATTGCCAAAGTCAAGAATGCGCTCGCCGCTACGCGGTTCCCGGAAACCAGAAGGATTAATCGCCTTCCCAAACGCTTTGGTGCGTTCCTTGACGGTAAAAAAGACCGATGAGGTTCTGTTTGTCTTGTATACTGTATTCAATTTTAGCTGTTTTTTTTGTATGTTTTTGTGTATGTGTATACTCTCAAAATTATCTTTCGCTGGACCAAAATTCTATTTCATGGAGGAGCTTAATTTATGCGATTGGTTGTCTGTCGTCTTCTTCCCCTGCTGCTGTTGCTCACGTTGTGGGCTGCGCCATCCGTAGCCGAACAGGGGATGGCCATCGATCCGGCCACCTGCCTGGGTTGCCACGGCAACAAGTTCTCCGCAAAAGACTTTGCCGCATCCGTCCACGGAAAGAATGCCTGTACCAGTTGCCATGTGGATATTACCGACCTCCTCAAGCACATGAAGAAGGAGATCAAGGTCCAGAAGGTCCAGTGCGAACGCTGCCACAAAAAGGAAAACGCCGAGCACTACACCAGCGTCCACGTAGCCAACGGGGTCATGTGCGCCGACTGCCACACCGACATCCATACGCACAATTATTGGAAAAACGACAAGCGCAAGGTTATCGCCAAGTGCATTCAGTGCCACGACAAGGAAAAAGGCTTTCAGAATTCGGTGCACGGCATGGCAGTTGCCAAGGGCAACATGGATGCAGCCGCCTGCAACGATTGCCATAACCTCCACGCCATTCAGAAAGTGGGCAAGGAAGGGCAACACCGGGAGTTTCATACCAAGGTCTGCCTGAAGTGCCACAGTGACGATAAGATGATGGCCCGCAACAAGCTTGAAAACGTGCAGGTCACCTCATACCTGGAGAGCTACCACGGCAAGAACTATCGCCTTGGCTTCCCCGACAAGGTGGCCGGATGCGCCGACTGCCACACCGCCCATGCGGTGCTGCCGGCGGACGATCCGAAATCATCCGTCAACCCGGCCAATCTGGTCAAGACCTGTGCCCAGTGCCACACCAAGGCAACCCCGCTGTTCACCAAATTCTATGCCCACGGCGAGCATAACGACCGTAAAAAATTTCCGATCCTTTTCTACACGTTTATCTCCATGACCGGCCTCCTGGTCGGAACCTTCAGCGTGTTCTGGATACATACCCTGCTCTGGATGTTCCGCGGTTTTGTCGAGAACCGTGAAAAAGCCGCACGCTTGGCCGCAGGGGAGGTTCACCATGTCATCCCCGAGGCGCACAAGCAGTACCGTCGTTTCACCAGGGTACACATATTCATGCATATCCTGGTCATCACCAGCTTCCTTGGGCTTTCCCTTACCGGCCTGCCGCTCAAGTTCAGCGACCAGCACTGGGCTCGCGTCCTGATGAACTTCTACGGCGGTTCGGCCAACGCCGGCATGATCCACCGCATCTGCGCCGGTATCACTTTCATCTATTTCGTCATGGCGCTGACGATGAGCATCCACTTCCTCTTTATCCGCAAGGATATCAAGGGTAACTTCCTACAGCGGCTGTTCGGTCCCGATTCGCTCTGCCCCAACCTGCGCGACATCTCGGACGTGGTCGGAATGCTGAAATGGTTCTTCTTCAGAGGACAGAAACCTACCTTTGAGCGCTGGACCTACTGGGAAAAATTCGACTTTATCGCGGTCTTCTGGGGTATGTTCGCCATCGGCGGGTCGGGCCTGATGCTCTGGTTCCCCGAGTTCTTCGGCATCTTCCTCCCCGGCTGGGCGTTCAACGTGGCGACCATCATTCACTCGGACGAGGCGCTCCTGGCCACCGGTTTCATCTTCAGTGTTCACTTCTTCAACACCCACGGGCGGCCGGAGAAATTCCCCATGGACTTCGTCATCTTCAACGGCCAGATAGCCAAGGAAGAGATGATCGAAGAACGTGGCGACCAGTGGAAACGCTACGAGGAAAGCGGCATCACCGAGCAGTTCGCCTGCAAACGGACCAGCGGCGTGGTATACGATTTCCTGGTCAAGGGCTTCGGATTCTGCGCACTCTTCATCGGCCTGGGTCTGCTGCTGCTCATGATCATGGCCTTCCTGGGTGGATCGCACTGATCGGTCCACCGCGCTGAACAACAAACGACGGGAAGGGGGATGCCAAGCGGCATCCCCCTTCCTTATTCCATGAGGCAGTCTCAATCCTGTTCGGGGCTGACCTGCCCCACGCTTACGTACTCGACGTCCTCCTTACCCTTTTCATCAACCGCATGTTTCAGCCATTTCCCCAGGGCAACCGACTCGATGGCTGCGGCCAATCCGAATGAAAACACGCTGAGCACCAACGGCAAGCCATGGGTGCCGAGAAGATCGTACAGGAAAACCTTTATGCCTCCGGCGATGGTGATGAGAACGGCCACATTGCGGATTTCCCGATTGCGCCGCAGATAGGCGAACAGGATCAATCCGGCGGCCGAACCGTTGATGAGGACCGATTGGGCACAGCGGAAGGCATCGCGGCGTGTTTCGCCGGGAAGTAGATGCACCACTTGATATATCCCGATCCGCATCATGTAGAATCCGCACGCCAGTGCCGCCAGAAGGAGCAGTACGGCGCTCCGGTCGTCCTTGTCGAAACGGGCGAAGAATACCGAGGTGGCCGGCGGAGGATAGCGGCGGCACCACTGGTACTGGTACAGGATGACCACGGCCAGCAGACCCGCGGGAAGAATATGGACAAAATCCGTTGCCGTAGCACCATCTCCCCGGAGTGCAAGGGCAAGGGCGATGCAACTGTAGAGGTGAAACAGGTAGGTCGTCCACCTGACACCGCCGTTCCCCCAGACCCGCGACATGACCGCCAGAAAGATCGCCACGGCGGAGATGACCGGCAGGGAGAACGTGAACGTGCCGATGGCGGGCGGCAATGACAGTGCCAGCAGCACTCCGCCGGCAAAGGTAAACGAGCTGGAGCCGGGGGCGCCGTCGAGCCCGCGCCGCGCCAGCCAGAAGATAATGACAAGGTGGACGATCGCGGCAATGACACCGATAGTGCCGAGGAGATGCGTCCCTTTTCCCGAGGCGTCAACCACATACAGAGCGGTAGTAAAGGCCCAGGCTGCATTGAGAGTCGGCAAGGTGAAATCAAAGCGCGAGATCCTGGTCGTGCCGCCGCGGGCAATGCCGCTCAGGGCAAGCGCCAGGAAGGTGACGGCAAACAGGGCCACAATCGGCAGAAACCAGGATAGCGCCAGTTCCGGCAGCGGCGTTTCCCCGCGACGTAATGCCAACCCAAGCCGTAAGCCCCAAAGCTGAAGCATGGCCATGGTGACGATCAGTACCGTCCAGCGCAGCCACGAACATTGCTTCAGCCGGGCCGCAACGTACCCAAGAATATTGGCGGTGATGAGCACCATAGAGAGATAGGGAAAGAACGGATGGGGATAATCGATCGCGGCACCGGCAAGACACATGCCGAGGATGCCTGCCGAAATGGGGATGAAGGCATTGAACCGGCGGCTGATGACCGCCGTGCCGATACCGGTCGCCATCAGGGTCAGGTAGGCCGGTACAATGGGAAGCGACTGGAAGTGCGCATGTGTCTCCACCACGATGGTCGGCATGAGTATCGCACCACAGGCGGCGAAAACCGGAGCAAGAGGACTGTCCGTGCCGTATTTGTACCAACCGAACAGGATCAGGGCCGCAGCGTAGAACATGCCGAGGCCCGAGCCGATCAGCTTGTCCACAAGGCCGCCGTCGGTGATGGTCCGCAGGATGAGTGCCACGACCAGCAGGAAACAGAGAGTGGAAAGACGCGGCAGGAGCGCCGCGCGGCTGGCCCAGGACAGCATTTCCTCCGAGACGTCGTTCGGCTTGCCGAGAGGATACTCTTCGCCCCGACCTGCAACCGGGGTAGCGGCGACAGGGGATGCGGTCGCGGCCGCCTCGCCCCCCCCGATCCGCACGGCAAGCGTTTCCAGTTGAAGTTCCAGGGCCCGCATCCGGGCGGTGAGTTCCTCAACCCGGTATTCGCGATCCTTTTCCGCAAGCGACATCCGTGCACCTCCTGACAGCCGGGGCCGGTTACTCACGACCGGCTCCGGGACTGAACAGCGACTCACACCATGTTACCCGCACCTCCCGGCACGTAAGCCCCCCGGAAGTGTCAGTGGGAATCCTTCACTCCGAAAACCGGCAAAACCCTGCTGATGAGGTAGAAGAGCACAAAAGGGGTGATGATGACCGCCAAGGCTCCGAACAAGCCCTCCTTGAACGTCTCCAGACTGTCGGGCCAGATCGGGAGCCGATACTCCATGAATCCGGCCAGGGAGCCGGAAAAGGCCTGGCCGCCGATAACAACGTTCCAGCGCATCATGAAGATGCCCACCAGGCAGAGCGCGGAACCGACCGCCGCGCGCCGGACCGTCAGCCCCGGAATCTTGAAGAGGATAAACGGGATCACGTTCCCCATGCCGTACTGGACGACAAAGATCTTGATAAAGTCCTTTTCGTAAATCACCCTGCGCAGGATATCCCACGATCTGACCGCCGTGTAGCCGCGGAAGATCAGGTCCAACAACTCCAGGGTGAGGGCGAGCACGAGAAACATGACAAGGTAGCGGGAGGTCATGGTCACCACGTTCACCTCGACGCTTTTCAATTCCTCGGTTGTCGGAAGCGTCGGATCCTGTTTTCGCTTCCAGGCAAAGATCAGCTTGCGAATCTCCATGGTCACAATGTAGGTCAGCATGCACAGGGCAATGCCCGAGACAACGGCCGAGCAGATGAATATGACCGGCATGAGCGGCGTCATCCAGAGGGCGTTGGCCTTGACCGATCCGAAGATGAAACCGGCGTAGCCATGGAGGAAGCAGGCCACCGGAATACCGAGCCCGGCCAGCATGCCGACCGCGCGTTCATCCTTGTGCAAAGCCTCCGGGCTGAGATCCATTGCTCCCATGGAGAGCAGGGAATAGATCAGCAGTCGCAGTGAGTCGATTGGGCCGCGTTGCCGATTGGTCCGTAATTCCAACACGCTTTCCACGATGAACTGGCGAGAGACGAACCAGAAGTCCGAGGCAACGATCATCCCATAGGTCGTAAAGACGATGCCGAAGGCGGCAATGGCCGAGGTGAAGTGGGGGGTCCTCATGACATTGAT
>JAATGX010000305.1 GCA_015688915.1 Desulfuromonadales bacterium | reverse complement strand
GCCGCCCGCCTCGCCTGCCGCAACTATGCTGACAGAGCTGTCGCCAAAGGTCTTCGGCTCCGCGGCCAATGCCCGCGACAGGGAGGAACCCTCGGCGATGCGGTCGCGCACCCTGGCCAGAACCTGCTTGAGCTGCCAGCTCTCCTCCTGTTCATGGAGCGAGCCTATGGCCTCGAACAGCGGCACGGATGAAGCCACCAGGGTGGCAAGGCGCCGGGTGAACAGGGAGAGGTCGGCGGTCGATATGCCCCGCTGGAAGGAAAACGGTTTGCCGGCGCTTTCGGCGGCACCTTCTTCCAGCACCTCCCGGGGCAGCAGCCCCTTGTGCTTCACCTGCGCCACGGCCTGGCGTTCGGAATCGGCCTCCACGACCCCGGAGACCGCCGCGCCGGCGGCGCTGTAGGCCTTATACCGGAACGTCGGCATAATCGTCGTCCTGAGTCACACGCAGCACCTCTTCGATGGTGGTGATACCCGCGGCGGCCCTGGCCATGCCGTCGTCCCGCAAGGTCCGCATACCGCGGGATACGGCGTATTCCTTGATCTCGCCGGCATGGCAGCGGCGGATGATCATGGAGCAGAGATGCTGGTCCACCGGCATGATCTCGTAGATGGCGGTCCGCCCCAAGGTCCCGAGGCCGAAGCACTTGTCGCAGCCCCGCCCCCGGTAGAGCTTCTCCGGCAGCGTCACATCGGGGTACTGGTCGACCGTGGAGTATTCCTCGCGGCAATGGGGGCAGATCACCCGCACCAGGCGCTGGGCCATCACCGCCGCCAGGGACGAGGCGATCATGAACGGCTCGATGCCCATGTCCACCAGGCGCGTCACGGCCGTGGCCGCGTCGTTGGTATGCAGGGTGGAGAGCACCAGGTGGCCGGTGAGACTGGCCTGGATGGCGATCTCGGCCGTCTCGGCGTCGCGGATCTCCCCCACCATGATGATGTCCGGGTCCTGGCGCAGGATCGAGCGCAGACCAGCGGCAAAGGTCAGGTCGATCTTGGAGTTGACCTGGATCTGGCCGATCCCCTTGATCTGGTATTCGATCGGGTCCTCGATGGTGATGATGTTCTTTTCGCTGGAATTGAGCCGGTTCAGGCCCGCGTACAGGGTGGTCGATTTGCCGCTGCCGGTGGGGCCGGTCACCAGGATGATGCCGTTGCTCCGGGACAGGGTGCGCTCCATGACCCGCACCCCTTCGGCGCCCAGGCCGATATCCTCCAGGGAGAGGACCCCCTTTTTCTTGTCCAGAAGGCGCAGCACGGCCCGTTCGCCGTAAAAGGTCGGGATGGTGGAAACGCGGATGTCCACGTCGCGGCCGGCCACGATGACCCGGATGCGGCCGTCCTGGGGCAGGCGCTTTTCGGCGATGTTGAGTCCGGCCATGATCTTGACGCGGGAAATCAGCGCATCCTGGATGACCTTTGGGGGGGAAAGCTTTTCGTAGAGGATGCCGTCGATGCGGAAACGCACCATCAGGTCGCGCTCGTAGGGCTCGATGTGGATATCGCTGACCCGCTCCTTGACCGCCTCGGAGAGGATCGAGTTGAGCAGGCGGATGACCGGGGCCTCATCCCCCAGGTCCAGCAGATCCTTGGGATCGTTGAATTCGGTGGCCACCGTGGAGAGGTCCTCCCCCTCCAACTCCTGCAACACCTCGCGGGCCGTGCCGGAAACGCTGGTGTAGATGTGGTTGATGGCGTCTATCAACACCGGGCCCGGAACCAGCACCGCCTCCACCGGCCTGCCGAACAGGTGCCGCACCTCGTCCAGCGCCAGAAGGGCGGCCGGGGTGGCGATGGCAACCCGGATCGCGCCGTTCCGTTCCCGCAGGGGAAGGATCAGGTTGGCACGGGCAAAGGACAACGGCACCCTGGACAGCAGGCCCGGATCGACCTCGTCTCCGCCGATCTCGGCCTGGCAGGCGATCCCCAGCCGTCGCGCGGTGGTTTCCAGTTCCTCGCTGGGCAGGCCGGCACTCATTTGCCGCCGATCCCCTTTTGCACATCCACCGGTTTCAGGTCTTTGGCCGCATTGCCAAAGGTGTCCCGCTGTGCATCGGTGAGTTTGGTCAAGTCACTGTTATCCTTGACGATATGCGGGACGAGCAGGATCATCAGGTTGGTCTTGCTTCGTGTCTTGTTCGTGGTCTTGAACAGCCAGCCCAAGCCGGGAATATCCCCCAGGATAGGCACCTTGCTGACCGTGTCGTTCTCCTGGTCCTGGATCAATCCGCCGATCACCACCGTCTCGCCGTCCTTCACGACAACGCTGGTCTTGGCGGCGCGCTTGGTGGTGACCAGGTCAATGGCTTGCCCCTTGCTGGGCGCAACCGCCGAGATCTCCTGGTTGATATCGAGACGGATATAATCGCCCTCGCTGACCTGAGGCTTGATCTTCAGGTTGATGCCGATGTCCTTGCGGTCAACGGACTGTGTGGTGCCGAAGGTGGTTTGCGTGGACGATCCCTGAAACGGGACGTTCTGGCCCACGGTTATCTCGGCCTCCTTGTTGTCCGAGGTCAGGATAT
>JAATGX010000222.1 GCA_015688915.1 Desulfuromonadales bacterium | reverse complement strand
GGTCCAGGAACTTCCCGAACACGGTCACAATCCCCATGCGCCGGGCCAGGTAACCGTCAAGCCAATCGGTTATGGAAGCCAGCGCAAAGACCGCCGCCGCCCAGAAGCCGGCCGGTTGCGAGGGGGACAGGAGTAGTGCCGCCATGAGGGGAATGGCGGCGATCCGCATCATGGTAAGGATGTTGGGTAGATTGAGGATGGGATGTTTTCTGGTAAGGGGCATTGGTTCAGTTGCCTTGATAGGATTGCATATACGCCAGCACCCGGCTCACATAGGTGCGCGTTTCCGTGTAGGGCGGCATGCCACCGAATTTTGCGACCTTGTTCAGGCCGGCATTGTAGGCGGCCAGGGCCAGCGAAACATCGCCATGAAAGGTATCCAGCAGGAAACGCAGGTACCTGACGCCACCCTCAACGTTGTCCTTGGGATCGAAGCTGTTGCTGACCTTGAGCGATTTGGCGGTGCCGGGCATGAGTTGCATCAGGCCGCTGGCCCCTTTCTGGGAAACGGCATTGGGGTTGTAGCCGGACTCGGCGTGAATGACCGCCTTGATGAGTGAAGTACTGACCCCGTATTTATCCGCGCAGGCCTTGATGATATTCTCGTATTCGGCCGGATTGACCGACTTGGAGAATTGCAGTTTGGTGCGTAACCGGCTGTCCTTCTTGAGATCGCGCATGAAGATCTTGAAGCGTTTGTCCGTAGGGGCATCGGTGAAATGGATGATCCCCTCGCCATCTTCATAACGGTAGATGTCGGCCCGTGCCGGTATGATTGCGGACATGAAAGCGATGCACGCCGCTGTCGCCACCGCCAACCCCTTGTATTTCATCCGCCGTTTCTCAATCATAGTGGACCAATAATCCCAAAACACGGTGTTTTGTCAAGCGTAATCATCCGGATTCCCGGTTTCGTGTTCCAGACGCCCAGTTTGAAATTGACATTTTACGGTCCATGTTTTACAAAAGTTCTTTAGTTTGAGGAGGTAACATTTTGAGCGATCGGAAAATCACCTATAAAGACGCGGGCGTAGACATTGCGGCCGGCAACAGTTTCGTCAACATGATCAAGCCGTTGGTCAAATCGACCTTCCGGCCCGAGGTCATGGCGGAGATCGGCGGCTTTGGCGGGCTCTTCTCACTGAACACCACCAAGTACCACAATCCGGTACTCGTTTCGGGAACCGACGGCGTCGGCACCAAGCTCAAGATCGCCTTTATGGCCGACCGGCATGACACGGTGGGGATCGACCTGGTTGCCATGTGCGTCAACGATATCGTGGTCCAGGGGGCCGAACCGCTCTTCTTCCTGGATTACCTGGCAACCGGCAGGCTGCTCCCCGAGAAGGCGGCCTCGATCGTCAAGGGTATTGCCGAGGGATGCCGGCAGGCCGGCTGCGCCCTGATCGGGGGCGAAACCGCCGAGATGCCCGGCTTCTATGCCGATGGAGAATACGACCTGGCTGGTTTCAGCGTGGGTGTGGTGGAACGGGATCACATCATCGACGGCTCCGGCATCTCCGTCGGCAACCGCCTGATCGGCATCGCCTCCAGCGGTCTGCACAGCAATGGCTACTCCCTGGCGCGCAAGCTGATCTTCGAACGCATGGGCCTTGCCATCGACTCCGAACTGTCCGGAACCGGCCATACGGTTGCCGAAGAGCTGCTTACGCCGACACGTATCTACATCCGTTCCGTGCTGAACCTGCTCAAGGATTTCAGCATCAACGGCATTGCCCATATTACCGGAGGCGGTCTGCTGGAAAACATCCCCCGCGTGCTGCCTCCCGGATGCCGGGCATCCATCCGCCTCGCCAGTTGGGAGCGGCCGGTGCTGTTCGATATCCTGCGGGATGCGGGCAATGTCGAGCGTGACGAGATGTACCGCACCTTCAACATGGGGATCGGCATGGTGCTGGCCGTGACGGCCGACGAGACCGAAGACATTCTTGACCGTCTCACCGGGCTTGGCGAAAAGGCCTGGGTGATCGGCGAGATCAGTGCTTGTCCCGACTGCGGCGAATGCATCGAACTCGTGGAGGGGTAATGACAGGCGGACAGCCCATCGCGTTGGGGGTGCTTGTTTCCGGTAGCGGCTCCAACCTTCAGGCGATCATCGACCGCATCGAGGCGGGAGGGATCAATGCCCGCATCGCCTGCGTCATCAGCAACAACCCCGATGCGTTTGCCCTGACCCGGGCTGCCGAGCACGGTATTCCCGTGGCAATCCATGAAAACAGGGGGTTTGCCGACCGCCGCGCGTATGATGCCGCCCTGGTGGCCATCCTGCGTGATCATGGGGTGGAACTGGTCGTCCTGGCCGGTTTCATGAGGATCCTGTCCGAAACCATGGTCACCGCCTTCCCCAACGCCATCATGAACATCCACCCCGCCCTGCTCCCGGCCTTTCCCGGCCTGAATGCCCAGAAACAGGCCCTCGATTACGGGGTCCGCTTCTCGGGTTGCACGGTGCATTTCGTCGATTGCGGCACCGATACCGGCCCGATCATCCTGCAGGCGGTCGTCCCCGTTGAACAGGGCGATACGGAGGAATCTCTCTCCGCCCGCATCCAGCAGGAGGAGCACCGCACTTACCCCGAAGCCGTCCGGCTTTTCTGCCAGGGCAAGATCCGGGTCGAAGGCAGGCATGTACGGATACTTTCATAATTTTTCTTGACACATACCGGACATCGATGCTATTAAATCTACTTTAACTCAATCAAATACGTAATCCAACATCAGCATGGAGGTGCAGTTTGGCTCATCACAAGTCGGCAATCAAACGGATCAAACAGAACGCGAAGAAGAACGCCCGTAACCGGCACGTATCATCTACGCTGAAGACATATATCAAGCGGGTTCGCGAAGCGGTAGACGCCAAGGACAAGGAAGCCGCTGCTGCCGCGCTCAAGGCCGCCATCCCGGTTATCGACGCGTCAGCCTCCAAAGGGGTTATCCACAGTTCCAACGCTTCCCGCAACGTGTCGCGCCTGACCCTCCTCGTCAATACCTTGGGCTAGCCGTTTGCCATACCAGAAATGAAAAAAGGGGCCCCATCGGGGGCCCCTTTTTTCGTACCAGAATCGGTTATCCCATCCCACCGCTGCAAATCCCCACCACCAGGGCATGCATCAGCGTATAGGGGTGGCCTCCGGTCTTGGAGCCCACATCGCACCGATATAACTCCTCGAATATCCCTTGTAGTTCCTTCCGCCCGAAATTCCTGGCCTGCTGAACCATCTCACCCAGAAAAAACGGGATAATGCCGACCTCCCTGCCGATGTCGGCCTGGGGCACCTTGTTGTCCAGCATCTCCCTGATCCGCCACAACTGCCGGAAATGGCGACTCAAGGCACCGACCAACTGGAACGTCTCTTCGCCGTTGAGGAACAGCGCGTCCAGCGACCTCAGGGCGTTTTGCAGATCGCGGGTGCCCAGGAAACGGGCCAGTTCAAAGGCGGTAAAGGCCTTGCTGCTGCTGGCAACGGCCTTTACGTCGTCCATGGTGATCCGGGAGCGCTCTCCGGCATAGGCGGCCAGCTTTTCGGTCTGGGACGACAGCTCCTGGAGGTTGTTGCCGATGAGAAACGTCAGCAGTTCCGCCGCCGCCCCGTCGATCTGTTTGCCCTGAAGCACTGCCTCACTCTGGATGAAGGCGCCCAACTTGTTGTCGTACAGGCGCTTGAACTCCACCAGCGCCCCCAGCTTCTTGAGCTCCAGGAAGAATTTCTTGCGCTGGTCGACCTTGACGCCGGTGAAAATGAGGCAGGTGGTTGCGGCGGGGTTCTGGACATAGGGGAGCAGCACCTCCAGCGCCTCGGCCTTGAGCGCCTCGGCCCGTTTCACCAGGACCGCCCTGCGGTCGGCAAACATGGGGAGGGTCTGGCTGGCATCGAGAATATCAACCCCTTTGGATTCATTTCCGAAAAAACAGTTGTAGTTGAAATCCTTGCGCGATGGATCG
>JAATGX010000074.1 GCA_015688915.1 Desulfuromonadales bacterium | reverse complement strand
GGCCTGCGAGGCCATCGGCGCCGGTACCTGCGCCATAGCCGCCTACGATCAGCGATTGGCGGATGGGTTGATCAGGGTGGATGGGGATGAGGAGTTTGTGGTGTACCTTGCGCCGGTGGGAAAGGTCGGCCGGGAGGGTTCATGAATCATGCCTTCCTGTCCCCGGGCATCTCGGAACGGGAGACGCAGGTGATCCGCCAGTCGTCGACGAGAGGACGAGGGTCTGAGCCCGGCGACGGGTTTCAGGGGTTGATTCGGGCGCCAAAGAACCACGATAAAATCGGTAATTCCAGAGGATAAGGGGGTACGATTGAAAAAGGTCGTTCTGATCATCATGTCGCTGCTGTTCGTTACCGCCTGTTCCTCCGGCAAGGACTGGCGTACGGCCAGCCGCAAGTCCGCGGGCATCGCACCGTCCCCGCAAGCAACCAACGAGGCGGTGTTGCAGGTGTATGGCGCCACCACCTGGGGGTGGCGGGGGTGGTTTGCCATTCATACCTGGTTTGCAGCCAAGCATACCGGCGAAGCGGCCTACACCGTGTACGAGGTCATCGGCTGGCGGCTGAACAGCGGGCTGCCGGTCGTGCGCATTGAACGGGACCTGCCCGACCGCTACTGGTACGGCGAGCGGCCCAGGCTGCTCAAGGACTTTCGCGGGGCGGGGGTGGACAAACTGATCACGGAAGTGGACAAGGCGGCGCATGCCTATCCCTGGCCCACTGCGTACCGGGCCTTTCCCGGTCCGAACAGCAATACCTTCACGGCCTGGGTGGCGCGGCAGGTACCGGCGCTCGACCTGCACCTCCCCTTTTCCGCCATCGGCAGCGGCTACGCAGATTAGCAGGGGTTCCGCCGGGGGGTGCTGCTCATTTCATACATGACGACGCAGAAGTGGCACTAGGGAGGGAGGCTGGTGAGCAAGGATGAAGCTCAGGAGGCGCTCATTGCAGCGCCTTTTTTCGTGCGGCTTCCCCTCAACAAGGCTGGTCGCTCTCAGCGTGCTCCCCCTCGGGTGGTAGCCGGTACAATGCGGTAGTCGCGCTGAAAAACCAGGTTGTGCAGATCGGCGATCGCAATCGCCCGCAATGTCGGCAACTCGGCCGCGGCGTCGTCATCGCAGAAGACGTTGAGCGGCCAGACTCCCACGGTCCCGCCGCGCAGGTGCGGGTGGTGGAACGTGCGACCATAGAATGCCTCGAGGGTGATGGGCATGATGCCCGCCCGCTCCTGCTCCGGCCACCCCAGGGTCCAGACCGCCGCGCTGTCGCCGTTGGGCGATTGGGTAACGCCTGTTGCGGTAATGGCGCCGCTCCCCAGCAGCAGGGTCGCGTTCAGCTCAGCCAACGCCTGCCGGGCATACGGGTCGAGATAATCGACGGCGGCGCTGAAGAGTTGTTCCTTGTCGGCCCGGCTGACGGCCCAGTCGCCATGGATGCCGTCGCGCAGGTCGGCGAAATGCCGCAAGAGCCCGCGCAGATGGGGCGACGCCTGTCCGTAGTCGTCATGATTCCGTGCACCCATGGTGAACTCCTTCCCCGCTCATCTCGCATAAACAGTGCGTGCCGTATTTGAAGGTTCTCGGCGCGCACCGGAGAAATCACTGCGTTACAAGATTATTCTAGTCCTTTATTGCTTTGTCGCAAGCCACATATAAGTGCACCTTTGCCGTTTCCGGCAAGACATGGAAAATAATCTCCATGGTTTCACAGTTTAGTGTTGTCCCTGTCATGGCCGTGACATATCATGAAAGCGTGAGTTATTTTTATTGTCTTGTTCGTGGTTTTCGTACATTTCGTGGGCAAGTGCCTTTCCGCGATTAATTCAAAAAACTTTTGGAGATCTGAACATGGAGCTGGATTTGAACGTGCTGCGCAATCTGATCAGCAAGCAAAGAGACGAGATTGAAAAGGGTGTCGAGGGGACCGGGTATCTGGCAAAAACGGTCATCGGCGTCGGCACCTTTCTGCTGGACAACGAAGGAGACATCGATCTCCTGTCCGCCAAACAACGGACCACCTTTGACCGATTCCTCAAACCGCTGCTGGAGCCGCCGCCCCGGTGACCGGGTTACTCAGGTTACAAGGCGGCCAATCCGTCGCCTCTGTGTTGTTCCTGTTGTCTGATTCGACTTCGCATGGTACCTTTCACCCATGAAAATCACCCTGCTGACCCACTTCAAGGAATTCGACAAACCCTCCAACACCGGCCAACTGGTGCTGGAGATCCTGGGGGATGCGGCCGAGCAGGTCCGCTGGGACCGGATCAATCCGCCGGCACGGCTCGTGGAGGAGATCGAGGCCGGCGGGGTGGCGTTGGTCTATCCCGGATCGGACAATGGGGGCAATGACGACCTGTCGGGCATCACGCGGTTCATCCTGATCGACGGCACCTGGCATGAAGCCCGCAAAATCCACCAGCGCAGCCCGTATTTACAGAAAGCCCGCCGGGTCGGTCTCAAGCCGGCCGGCGCATCGAGGTACAACCTGCGGAAGAATCAGAAAGAGGCTTGTCTCTGCACGGCCGAGTGCGTGATAGAAATCCTGCGGAATACCGGGAGGACCGAGCAGGCCGAGCGGTTGGAGGAGCGCTTTCTGGCCTTTATCAGGCCTCCGGGCGCTATGCGCGGCGAGGCCATGGGGCGGTGACACCGCGACCCTGACCCGAATGAAGCGGCAGTAGTGTTGCCGGCCGCATGACACGTACACCTTTTGTTTTACAACCCAACATTCCGGCCCCATCACGCAGTGAAGAGGCCGTCGGCACCGCTCACCCGCACCGGAGCAGTTTCTTCCCCTCACTGAACAGTACCGCCATCTTGTTTGGCGGAAGGATAGCCTTCACGATGCCGAGCCCGAACGTGGGGTGGGACAACAGGGTATTCACGCGGAACGCCCGGATCATGTCGTACGGGATTGCCCGTTCCGGGTCCATGCCCGGCTGTTGCGCGGACCACTCTTCACGATCAGCGGCATCGGGATCGACCTTTGCCTTGCGGGCTGCCGCCGCCTTATTCTCGGCCCCTGCGGTGGCAACGGGCTTTTTGAGCACCTTCACCGGATGATAGGCGTGGGTTCCGTGGCAGGTATTGCACTCGACGCGCACAATCTTTTCTCCCACCATGGCGACAATCGTATGGTTCATTATCGTACGGCAGCGGGTACACTTTGTTTCGACAATACTTCCGGCTGACAGGGGTTTGTTCAAAATATTCTCCTTGGGGTTCAACCAGTCGTTTCCTCGGCGGCAGTCAGCTTCAGACAGCACTGGTCTTGCGGTACCTCGATGCGGCGTGACAAGAAAACCACAGGGACGGCCCCTGTGGTTTAGGTGCTGGTCAGAGTACCATGTTATCCCGGACGTGGCAAACCTTCCGTGCAGGTCAGTCACGAAATTCGGGGCCGCGTGCCCGACAGCCCACCGGCCGGCCTCCATCCGCGGACATATTCCGGTCCGCCTTCCATGCGGTCGCGGCCGGCATGCAATGCCCCTCCCGCATTGACACCGTTTCTCTCCCTGCTATCCTTCATTCATCTCCGGAATTTCCCGGACGGTCATTCAAACACATAATCCACCGATTGTTACGGATCGGACAAAGGAGGCTGCCATGCCCGGGACGACCATCCATGACCGCGCGGCCGGCGCCGTCATGGGCGCCTTTATCGGTGACGCTCTGGGGCTCGGGCCCCACTGGTATTACGATCTGGCCGAACTGCGCCGCGACTACGGCGAGTGGATCACCGGCTATACCGCCCCCCGGAACGGACGCTACCACGCCGGACTCAAGGCCGGCCAGCTCTCCCAGGCCGGTTTCATTCTCAAGCTGCTGCTCCGTTCCCTGGTCGCCTGCGGAGGCTATGATGAAGCTGATTTCTGCCGTCGCATGGATGAAGATCTCCTGCCATTGCTGGACGGCACACCCGGCAGCGGGCCGGGCGGCTAAACAAGCCAGTCGATCCGCGACCTGTGGCGGCAAAGGGTGAAACCGGGG
>JAATGX010000168.1 GCA_015688915.1 Desulfuromonadales bacterium | reverse complement strand
GCCAGGTCGGTGCTGGTGTATTCCATGGGTATACCGAGCCAGACTCCTGTAGCGCTCCCTGACGAGCTCGGTGGGGTGACCGGCCGGGAGGTCAACGATTTGGCCGAATTCATGGCGGATGTCCAAAAGAATCATCCCGCCATCCTGGCGAGCAGGGCGCAGGTGGAGGCTGCCCGTCATCAGGTGACGGTAGCCATGTCCGAGGGCTTACCCAGCCTCGACTTTTCCGCTAATTATTATCAAAACGGACGGCCGGGGCAGTCCCTGACCATCTCTCGATCCGAGGAAACCACGGCAGGGGTGTCGCTCACTATTCCCATCTTCGATGGCTTTGCCAGAATCTACAGGATTCGTGGGGCACGAGCGCAAGTCGAGCATAGGGAGGCCGAGCTTCAAGACGTGGAACATCAGATCCTGATGGAACTGGTCAAGGCCCATGCGGACGCAACTTCTGCCCTGCAAAACCTCCAGGCGGCGAATGCGCTGCTCAAAGCTGCACAAGACTCACTGAAGGTGTCGCAACGGAAATACGAGAAAGGGGCGGCTGATATCCTGGAAATGCTCAACACCCAAGCGGCCTTGGCTGATGCGCAGATGGAGCATATTCGCTGTCAGGCCGACTGGAATTCAGGCCGGTTAAAGCTCCTGGCCAGTGCCGGCAAAATGGGCCGGGCTGCCGTGGATAGATGAAGGGATAGTTCTCCCAAACCTCTCAATCTGTTTCACCGCTTCCGATATCCAACGTAAACCGCCGTGTACGGAACCGTACACGGCGGTGTGAAGAGAGCAGGGAGGGGGGGGTGGCGAACTTATTTCCCGGCCGCCTTGACCATCAGCTCGCTCACCAGGCGGGTGAAACGGAGCGGGTCCTTGATGGGGGAACCCTCGGTCAAAAGGGCCTGATCGTAGAGCAGGTCGGCGTAATCAGCCAGGGCAGGGGCTGTTTTGTCCTCGTCGTAGATGGCCGACAAGGTCTTGAGGATGGCGTGCTCCGGGTTCAACTCGAGGACACGTTTCGATTCGGGAACAGCCTGGTTGAGCGCCTTCATGATCCGTTCCATGTTGGCGTTCATGCCGTATTCGTCCGCCACCAGGCAGCAGGCGCTGTCGGTCAGCCGGTTGGAGAAGCGCACCTCCTTGACCTTGTCCTTCAGGTGGTCGCCGATGAACGAGATCAGGTCCGCGAACTCCTTCTTGGCCTCTTCCCGCTTCTTTTCCTTTTCCTGCTTTTCTTCCTCGCTGTCCAGACTGATATCGCCACGGTCAACCGCCTTGAGCGGCTTGCCGTCGTACTCGGTCATGGCCTGGACCACCCATTCGTCCACCGGGTCGGTAAGGAAGAGCACTTCATACCCCTTGGCGCGGAAGGCCTCCAGATGGGGCGACTGCTCCAGGGCATCGCGGCTGGTGCCGGTGATGTAGTAGATATCCTTCTGGGCCTCGGGCATACGGCCGCAATACTCCTTCAGGGAGACGAAGGCGCCGCTCTCCGTGGCCGTGCTTTCGAACAACAGCAATTCCTGCAATTTTTCCTTGTTGGCGAAGTCAAAATGCACACCCTCCTTGATGACTTGCCCGAACTCTTTCCAGAAGGTCACGTAGTCGTCGAGGGACTTCTCCTTGACCTCGCCCAGGGTCGAGAGGATCTTGCTGACCAGCCCCTTCTGGATGCGCTTGATCTGCACGTCCTCCTGGAGGATCTCGCGCGACACGTTGAGCGGCAGGTCGGATGAATCGACCACACCCTTGACGAAACGGAGGTAGTCGGGGATCAGTTCCTCGCACTTGTCGGTGATGAACACCCGTTTGACGTACAGTTGCAGCCCCTTTTTGCGGTCGGCCATGAACATGTCGAACGGTTTGCGGGCCGGCAGGTACACCAGGGCCTTGAACTCGCTGGTCCCCTCGGCCGAGAAGTGAATGGTCTTGAAGGGGGGCTCGAAGTCATGGGAGACATGTTTGTAGAACTCGGCGTATTCCTCCTCGGTCACCTCGCTCTTGGGGCGCGCCCAGATGGCCTTCATGGAGTTGAGGGTCTCCTCCACGGTCTTGTCGATGGTGCCGGCGCCCTCGATCTCCTTGCCGTCCACATCCTTGGGGGTTTCGCTGCGGGTGATGTCCATCACCACCGGATACTGGATGTAATCCGAGTATTTCTTGACGATGGAACGGATCCGCCATTCGTCCAGATAATCCTTGAATTCCTCCTTCAGGTGCAGCACGATCTCGGTGCCGCGCTGCTCACGCCGGCACTCCTCGATGGTGTAGGAGCCGTCGCCGGTGGATTCCCAGCAGCATCCGGCCTCGACGGAACCGGCGGTGCGGGTGTACAGGGTGACCTTGTCGGCAACCATGAACGAGGCGTAGAACCCGACCCCGAACTGGCCGATCAACTCGGGATTGTCCGTGGAAGCGGCCTTGTCCTTGAGGGATTGCATGAAGGCCTTGGTGCCGGAGCGGGCAATGGTGCCGATGTTCTCTTCCACCTCGGCAATGCCCATGCCGATGCCGTTGTCGCGGATGGTCAGCGTGCCGGCGTCCTTGTCCGGGACGATCTTGATCTTCCAGTCGCTGTTGCCTTCCAAGAGCGCTTCGTTGGAATGGGATTCGAAGCGGACCTTGTCGATGGCGTCGGAGGCGTTGGAGATCAGTTCCCGCAGGAAGATGTCGCGGTTGGAGTAGAGGGAGTGGATCACCAGGTCGAGCAGTTGCTGTACCTCGGTCTGGAACTGTTTGGTGGTTTTGGACATACCTATTGATTCTCCTTTGTGGGATGGAATTGACGTGTACACAACATAATCACGGCCAGCCGGTTTTTCAAGGGGGAATGGGCAACAAATGACGACCGCTTGCACAAAAACACCCCGCCTCTGTGAACGGGAGGCGGGGCATTGGTATGGGCGGATAAGAGACTCGTGCCTATTTCCCCAGTTTCCCCCGGATCGCCTCCACCACGTGGTAGGCGTCGTTGATGGCGGTGTAGATCAGGTTGGGATGCCTTTCCTCGGCGATGGAGCCCGCGCTGATCTTCATGTAGGAGGGGGAGATGGCGCCGCCGATGATGTAGACCCCCTTGCGGGTGGACTCGAACTCGGAGGTCAGAAGCACCAGCCGGTCGCCTTCCTTGGCGATCTTGCAGACACCGGCCGCGCAGGCGATCATCTGGATGCCGACCTTGTCGAAGATCGGCATCGGCCCCTGGGAGCCGATGCAGGCGATCACGTTCTTCATGGGAAAGCTCATGGAATTGTACGTGTCGATGCCGTCCGCATGCTTGAACTCGTTGATGCGTATCACCAGCCGATCGACGCCCTGCTCGTCCACCTCGCCGATGCGCGGGATGGCGCCCGGCAGCAGGCGGATGTTGCCCCCCAGCAGGATCTCCTCGCCCAGGCGCTGGGCGGTCTCCTTGTTGACGTCGAATTTTCCAGACTTGTGGGCCCAGTAGACCGGCTGGGTGTCGTTGACCTCGCGCTTGGCCTTGAGGATGGCGATGACCACGTCGGCCGCGGTGTTGCCGCCGCCGATGACAAGGGTCCTGACCCCCACATACATGGTGGCGTCTTCCATGCTCTTGGCCACCATCCTGGCGTCGCCGTAGACCGAGAGTTCCCGGGGGATGCTGCTGCCGAAGGCCAGCACCACCTTGCGTCCGCGAAAGACCCCCTTGTCGGTCACGACGGAGAGCAGGTCCCGCTCTTCGCGGATGTCCTCGAAGGCCACCTCGGTCCGGACATTGAGGTTCTCGTGCTGCACGAAATGCTGGACATACTGGATATAGCTCTCCACCGTGACCGGCTTGTCGGGGGGGCGCAGTTCATCCACCATGAACGGTTCCGGCGCGTCCTTGGGCTTGGAGGCGTAGACATGCTTCCCTTCCGGGTAGGTGTTGGCGATTCCCTGGAATACCCCCTTGCCGGATTCCAGCACCAGGTAGGAAAGACCGTGCTTATGACACAGGTACGCGGTGGCCAGCCCGGCCGGACCGCCACCGACGATGAGGACATCATGCAGAGAGTTCATGGGGGTTCCTTTGGAATTGAATGGTGGAACTGTTTATTTTTATAGCATATCCAAGGCCGGAGATAAAGGGTGTTGGCGGGGCAACGGGCTGTAGGCGTGAACCTGGGGTACGAGAACTGGCTATTTTCCCATGATGGGGATACACTGTAGCCATATCTTATCGAGGAGGCACCCATGGACGACAGGGATAAAAAGGTTGCGGCAGCGGCACTGCTGATGGTTGCGGGCGGCATCATCGGCGCGGGGGTGGCCTTGCTATGGGCGCCCCAGTCCGGTCAGCGCACCCGCCGGGACATCGCCCGCTGCGCCAAAAAAGTGAAAACCCGGACGGACGAGGCGGTTGAGGACCTGACGGACAACATCAACGACCTGGTGGCAAGCATCAGTGACAAGACCGATGACCTGCTGGAAAAAGGGAAGGATATGGCCGGCAGCGCCCGCAAGGACCTGATCCGGCTGATCGAGGAAGGCGCCTCGCGGCTGGAGAAATTCAGGACCAGGCTGAGCAGGGGATAATCAGCGGGCAGTCGTGGTGTTGGGGACTGCCTGCGGAAGAGAAGGGGCAGCCGGGGGCGGCGGCGGGGAATGGCCATTGCCGTTTGGCTGCTCCTTCGGTTCCTGTTTCTGCTGCTCCTTGGGCAGCGGTTCTTTGTGCGGCGGCTCGCCGGGTTTCTGGTGGTCGTCCCGGACGGCGTGCAGAACCGAGATGTCGCCATAGTACCCCACGGCGGATTCATGGGTATTATCGCTGTCGGTCATGATGGCGACGGCGCCCAGCTTTGGCGCCTCTTCGCCGAATGCGGCGCGATAATCCTCGGCGTAATTCCGTTTGTGGGATGTCCAGTGACCGGCCAGCTCGTCCCCCGCATCCACCGCGATCATGACCATGTTGTTCGAATAGGGGCTGCGGATGCTTTCACCCTTGTGCAGGACGTTGCCCCACACGTATTCGATTGCCCGTGTGCTGGAAAACAGCCCCCTCGGGAACACCACATACAGGCGGGCGCTGAAGTCATGCCCCCCCTTGGTCCGTTCGTTGCCCTTCTTGACGGTATGATCTATCTTCCATGACCATGTGATGACCGGGTAGACCCGGGGGTCGATTTCGATCTTCCGGATCAGTCCCGAGGCGGCATCAATGCCTTTGCCCATCAATACGGTCTTGCCGTTGTCCTGTATGAATGAGTAGATCGTGGAATTTTTCGTGCCGAAAATGACCTGGTCCTTCCAGCCGGTCAGATCCTTGGAACTGAATCTGGCGATATGCACCTCGGGCTCAACCGGCTGGGCAGCGGCGGAACCGGGTGACAGGGCTGCGACAAGAGAAAAGACACCAATGGCCAGAAAGGTATGACAACGGGGCATGTTCAACCTCGGGAGACCGTTACGGTCATTTCACCCGGTGCGGGTATAAGGGTGCTGAAAAACTCGATTGAGGTAAACCGTTGGGATGCCGCGGGCGGAATCAGGGAGCTGAAGCGGCTGATGTACACCAGATACCCTATGCCGTAACGTTCAGCCGTGCCAAGGTTGGTTTCACTGTCCTCACCCAGCATGGTGCGGGCCGGATCATACCGTATGAAGCGCTGCAACGCCCCCCAGAAGCGGTCATCCTCCTTGGGGAGGCCGACCTGGTGGGCGGAGATGGCGCCGTCGAAATAGGGGCCGATGCGGGTGGTCTTCATTTTCAGGTCAAGGGTTTTGGAGTGGGCGTTGGTTACCAGCCAGACCGCCTTGTGGTGTTGCTTCAGGAACAGCAGGAAATCTACCACAAAGGGGTGCACGGCGATGAGGTGCCCGACCTCCTGTTTCAGGCGCGGGATGTCCAGGTTCAGCCGGTCGGACCAGTAATCCAGGTCGGTCCAGTTGAGGGTGTTTTCCTGGGATTTGAACAGGGCATACAGGTGCGTGCGGGCATGCTCGACCGTGGTGCCATGGCGGACAGCCCATCTGGCCGGCACATGCTCCAGCCAGAAATGATCGTCAAAGCGCCTGTCCAGCAGGGTGCCGTCCATATCCAGCAGGACGGTGTCTATGGTGCTCCAGTCAATGGTCGTCATGAAGTGTCATGGAAAAAAGAACGAGGCGCGTCGACATACGCCTCCTGGTTAGTTTTCTCTGTTGGAATCCGGTGATGTTCTTAAAATCGCATGATGACCCGGTGCTTTTACAATACCCATCCGTCCGGTTTTGTCAAGAACCAGCTTGACGGCAATCCACCTCACACAGTGGTGCCGCACCTGCATAATTTCCCAAATTCATTGACTTTACCGGCGTTGGTCGCGTATAAAGGACCATTTCGCCATGAACCATAAACAGCTCTACATAGAAACATTCGGTTGCCAGATGAATGTGAACGATTCCGAGCGGATCGTCACCATGCTGTCCGATCTCGGGTACCGGGTCACCACCGAAGCGGCGGGCGCCGACATGATCCTGCTGAACACGTGCAGCGTCCGGGGGGGCGCCGAAGAAAAGGTTTACAAACGCCTCGCCAACCTCCGGCCGCTGAAAAAGGCCCGACAGTCGCTCATCATGGGGGTTGGCGGCTGCGTTGCCCAGCAGGAGGGGGAGGCGTTGCTCCAGAAATTCCCCTGGCTGGACCTGGTGTTCGGCACCCACAACCTGCATCTGCTGGCGGACATGGTGCGGGGTGCGGAAAACGGCGAGCGCCGCTGCGAAACCTCCTTCATCGACAATGAGCAGCGCCTGGACCTGTTCCCGCCGGTCAAGGGAACCAGCCGCCTGAGCAGCTTTGTCACCGTCATGCAGGGGTGCGACAACTTTTGTTCCTACTGCATTGTCCCGTATGTGCGCGGCCGGGAGATCAGCCGGCGTTCGGCGGATATCTTGGCCGAGGTCAGGGAGCTTGCGGATTCCGGTGTGCAGGAAGTGGTGCTGCTCGGCCAGAACGTCAACTCCTACGGTCTCAAGGCCGAGGGCGAGCCGAGCTTTGCCCGGCTGATCAGGCAGGTGGCCGCAATCGACGGCATCCGCCGCATCCGGTTCACCACGTCTCATCCCAAGGACATGTCCGACGATCTGATCGCCTGTTTCGGCGACGTTCCCAAGCTGTGCGGCCAGATCCACCTGCCGGTCCAGTCCGGCAGCGATGCGGTTCTGAAGCGCATGAACCGCGGCTATACCCGCGCCGGGTACCTGGAGCGGATCCGGGCGCTCAAGGCCGTGCGGCCCGGCATCGCCATCACCGGCGACATGATCGTCGGGTTTCCGGGCGAGAGCGAGGCGGATTTCCAGCAGACCGTCTCCCTGGTCGAGGAGGTACGCTACAGCGACCTGTTCTTTTTCGTCTATTCGCCCCGGCCCGGCACCAAGGCGGCCGACCTGGCGGAGGAGTTGACCAGGGATCAGAAGGTGCAGCGCCTGGAGCGGCTCCTGGATGTGCAAAAACGCATTACCCGCGAGATCGGCGACTCCTTCCTCGGCACCGTGCAACCGGTCCTGGTGGAAGGGGAGGGGAAGCGTCCCGGCCAGGTCTCCGGCCGGATGGACAGCGGCCGGATCGTCAATTTCATCGGCGAGCCGGGGCTGATCGGCAGCTTCGTCGATATCCGTATCGTCAGGGCTTACCAGAATTCGCTCCTTGGGGAATTACACAACCACTAACACCCGCCACAGAGACACGGAGACACAGAGAAATTCAAAAGCGTTTTACAGGGATTCGCCGGATGAATGGGATAACGTCTGAAAACTATTTAGAAAACCTGAGCCTTTATCCCGTTTATCCTCTTTCTGTTTTTCCTCCGTGTCTCTGTGTCTCCGTGGCAGAAGCTTTTTATTCTTATAGAGGGTAACCATATGTCCACCGAAGCCGCACCCATAGCCAACAACTTCCTGCGCACCATCGTCGATGATGACCTGAAAAGCGGCAAGCACGCCACCATCGTCACCCGCTTTCCGCCGGAGCCGAACGGCTACCTGCACATCGGCCACGCCAAATCCATCTGCATCAATTTCGGACTGGCGCAGGACTTCGGCGGCCGGTGCCACCTGCGCTTCGACGACACCAACCCGGTCAAGGAAGAGCAGGAGTACATCGATTCCATCAAGGAGAGCGTGCATTGGCTCGGTTTCGACTGGGGCGAGCACCTGTACTATGCCTCCGATTATTTCGAGCAGCTCTACCAATGGGCTCTGCACCTGATCCGGGAAGGAAAGGCCTACGTGGAGGACCTGTCCGCCGAGGAGATCCGCAACCATCGCGGCACCCTGACCGAACCGGGCAGGGAAAGCCCGTTCCGCAACCGCACGGTCGAGGAGAACCTGGACCTGTTCCAGCGCATGCGCGCCGGCGAGTTTCCCGACGGCGCCAGGGTGCTCCGGGCCAAAATAGACATGGCCGCGCCCAATCTCAACCTGCGCGATCCGGTGCTGTACCGTATCCTCCACGCCCCGCACCCCCATGTGGGCGACGCCTGGAAAATCTACCCCATGTACGACTTTGCCCATGGCCAGTCGGACGCCATCGAGGGGATCACCCACTCCATCTGCACCTTGGAGTTCGATGCCCATAGGCCGCTCTACGATTGGTTCCTGGACAACCTGCCGGTGCCGAACCGGCCGCGCCAGTACGAATTCGCCCGGCTCAACCTGACCTACACGGTCATGAGCAAGCGCAAGCTGCATGAACTGGTGAACAGCAAGACCGTCAGCGGCTGGGATGACCCGCGCATGCCGACCCTCATGGGCATCAGGCGGCGCGGATATACGCCGGAGGCGGTGCGGGCTTTCTGCGCACGGATCGGCGTCAGCAGGAGCGACTCCTGGATCGACGTGTCGGTCCTGGAGGAGTGTGTGCGCGAGGACCTGAACGAACGGGCGCCCCGAGCCCTGGCGGTGCTCCGGCCACTCAAGGTCGTGATCGCCAACTATCCCGAAGGACAGGTGGAGGAGTTCGAGGCGGCCAACCATCCCCAGAACCCGGACAGGGGAAACCGCGCAGTCCCGTTTTCGCGGGAGATCTTCATCGAGCAGGACGATTTCATGGAGACGCCGCCCAAGGGGTTCTTCCGCATGACCCCCGGCACCGAGGTGCGCCTGCGCTACGCTTATATCGTGCGCTGTACCGGCGTGGTCCGGGACGAGACTGGTGCCGTGGTGGAGGTGCGGTGCGAGTACGATCCGGCATCCAGGGGCGGTTCAGCCGCTGACGGCCGCAAGATCAAGGGCACCATCCACTGGGTCTCGGCCGCCCATTGCGTGGAGGCGGAAGTACGCCTGTTCGACCGGCTGTTCAGCGATCCCAACCCGGACCGGGGTGGGGCCGATTACAAGCAGTTTCTCAACCCTCAGTCGGTGGAAGTCCTCCCGGCAGCAAAGCTTGAGGCGAGCTTGGTGGAGGCGGACAGCGAGACCCGCTACCAGTTCGAGCGCCAGGGGTATTTCCGGGCCGATCCGGTGGATTCAAAGCCGGGCAGGCCGGTGTTCAACCGTATCGTCACGTTGAAGGATACCTGGGCCAGGAGGTAGGCCATGTCGCCCACCATCATGAAAATAGGCAGCTACCGATTTTTCTTCAATAGTAATGAGGAAAGCCGGATGCATGTCCATATCCAGACACCTGAAGGTGTGGCCAAATTCTGGCTGGAACCGATAGTTGCCCTTGCCGATTCGTACAGGCTCGACCAGCGAACATTACGTGAACTGGCAAAACTCGTTGAGGAGAATGCCGATGCTTTCAGAAACGCGTGGCTCAATCATTTGCGCAAGTGAAGTGACCGCCATTGGTCGTGATGGTTTCTGGCTTATCAGCGTCGACCGGGAGTTCTTTGTGCCCTACCATGACTACCCGGTTTTCAGGAGTGCGACCGTGGAGCAAATTTTCGGTATGCAGGAGATTGCGCCCGGTCAGTTACGTTGGGAGGCACTGGATGCTGATATAGAGATAGAGGCATTGGAACATCCGGAGCGTTTTCCCCTTAAGTTTGCTGCCTGAATTCGGACTCTCTGCTTATTAATGCAATAAAAACTTGAAAGAGAGCAAATAAACATATTGAAAAATAAACCATTTAAATCCGGTTTCGTCTCCATCATCGGCCGCCCCAACGTGGGCAAGTCCACGCTCCTCAACGCCATCATCGGCGAGAAGATCGTCATCACCTCGGACAAGCCACAGACCACCCGCAATCGTATCCAGGGGATCCACAACATCCCCGGAGGCCAGATAGTGTTCATCGACACCCCCGGCATCCACACGAGCAAATCCCGCCTGAACCGGGGCATGGTGGACGTGGCCATGTCGGCGATCAGCGGCGTGGACCTGCTGCTCCTGGTGGTGGATGCGAGCGCTCCCGTCGACGAGGCCTTTGTCCGCGAGATCCTGCAAGGGGTGAAGACGCCGGTGGTGCTGGTGCTCAACAAGATCGATCTGATCAAGGACAAGGGGCGGGT
>JAATGX010000122.1 GCA_015688915.1 Desulfuromonadales bacterium | reverse complement strand
GGCCCTTGCCGCCTGGCGCGAGGCGGGCAAACGGGCGCTGGGAATGCGCGACTTCGACGTGCAGTTGATCGGCGGCCTGGTCCTGCACGCCGGCAAGATGGCCGAAATGAAGACCGGCGAGGGGAAGACCCTGGTCGCCACCCTGCCCGCCTACCTGAATGCCATTTCCGGCAAGGGCGTGCACGTGGTCACGGTCAACGACTACCTGGCCAGACGCGACGCCGAGTGGATGGGGAGGCTGTACGGTTTCCTGGGGCTGACCGTTGGTGTGATCGTCCACGGCGTCGAGGATGAACAGCGCCGTGACAACTACGCCGCCGACATCACCTACGGCACCAATAACGAGTTCGGCTTCGACTACCTGCGGGACAACATGAAGTTCTCCCTAGAGGATTATGTCCAGCGCGGCTTCAACTACGCCAGCGTGGACGAGGTGGACTCCATCCTGATCGACGAGGCCCGGACCCCTTTGATCATCTCCGGCCCGACCGAGGAATCCACGGACAAGTACTACGTCATCGACCGCATCATCCCCCTGCTGGAAAAGGGCGAGGTGATGGAGGTGGAGGCAAACACCCTGTCGGGCAAGCGCAAGGACTACAGCGGCGACTACACCATCGACGAAAAGGCCAAGAGCGCCACCCTGACCGAGCAGGGGGTACTCAAGGTGGAGAAGCTCCTGAAGGTGGACAACCTCTACGACCCGCGCAACATCGAGATCCTGCACCACGTGCAGCAGGGCTTGCGGGCCCATGCCATGCACAAGCGCGACGTGGATTACGTGGTAAAGGACGGCGAGGTCCTGATCGTGGACGAGTTCACCGGCCGGCTCATGCCGGGCCGCCGCTGGTCCGACGGCCTGCACCAGGCCATCGAGGCCAAGGAAGGGGTCACGATCGAGAACGAGAACCAGACCCTGGCCACCATCACCTTCCAGAACTATTTCCGCATGTACGGCAAGCTCTCCGGCATGACCGGCACGGCCGACACCGAAGCCGAGGAATTTCACAAGATCTACAAACTGGACGTGATGGTGATCCCCACCAACCGGCCGCTGCTGCGCCCCGACTTCCCGGACGTGATCTACAAGACCGAGATGGAGAAGTTCAACGCGGTCATCGAGGATATCAAGGAGCATTACGCCGGTGGGCAGCCCTGCCTGGTGGGTACCATCTCCATCGAAAAATCCGAGGTTCTCTCGGAACTGCTCAAGCGCCAGGGCATCCCCCACAACGTGCTGAACGCCAAGCAGCATGAGCGCGAGGCCGAGATCGTGGCGCAGGCCGGCCGCAAGGGCGCCATCACCATTGCCACCAACATGGCCGGCCGCGGCACCGACATCCTGCTGGGGGGCAACGCGGATGCCCTGGCCAAGCAGTGGCTCCGGGCCAATCCCGGGGCGACCGACGAACAGTATCAGGCCGTGCTGGAGAGACACAAGGCCGAATGCGCCGCCGAGCACGACGAGGTGGTCAAGCTGGGCGGCCTGCATATCCTGGGCACCGAGCGCCACGAGTCCCGCCGCATCGACAATCAGTTGCGCGGCCGTTCCGGACGCCAGGGGGACCCCGGTTCGTCCAAGTTCTACCTGTCGCTGCAGGACGACCTGCTGCGCATCTTCGGCTCCGAGCGGGTGGCCCGGATCATGGACATTCTCAGGATCGAAGAGGGTGAGGCCATCACCCACGGCATGATCACCAAGTCCATCGAGAACGCGCAGAAAAAGGTCGAGGCCCATAACTTCGACATCCGCAAGCATCTGATCGAATACGACGACGTCATGAACAAGCAGCGCGAGGTGATCTACTCCCAGCGCCGGGAGATCCTGGCCGGCCAGGAGATCCGCGAAAGTTTCCAGGAGATGCTGGACGAGACCATAGAGGAGATCTGCGCCACCTATTGCATCGAGAAGGTCCCGGCCCAGGAATGGGATTGGCAGAGCATCGGCGAGATCGTGTTCAAGTGCTTCAACCTGCACCTAGACCTGCCGCAGGAGACCATGTCACGGCTGAATCCGACCAACTTCCGCGACACCCTCATGGAGCAGGCCCATGCCATCTTCACGGCCAGGGTGGCGGAAATGGGGGACGAGTTGATGGATCACCTGATCAAGGTGATGATGCTCCAGGCCATCGACACCCACTGGAAAGACCACCTGCTCAACATCGACCACCTCAAGGAGGGGATCGGCCTGCGGGGCTACGGCCAGAAGGACCCCAAGCAGGAATACAAGAAAGAGGCCTACAACCTCTTCATGGAGATGATCATCCGCATCCGCGAAGAGGTGGTGGAACGCATCTTCCGGGTACGTGTGGAGAACGAGGACGAGGTTGAGGAACTGGCGGAAGAGCAGCGCAGCAAGAAACTGGTCTTCAACCTCTCTGGCGACGAGGAGCGCCCCAAGGAGCCGGCCAAGAGCGCCAAGGTGGCGGGCCGCAACGATCCCTGCCCCTGCGGGAGCGGCAAGAAATACAAGAAGTGCCACGGGAAATAAACGTCACATGATTTTTGCCACAGGGGCACAGAGACGCAGAGAGAGGCGAAACGGCTGAGAAAATAGAATGTACCACCTTGTTCTCACACGAAGGTACCAAGACACGAAAGAAGCCGGAATACCGAAATTCTTTTAAAAACTCAGTCCTGTCTTTCTTTGTGCCTTCGTGTGAGAACACCTGAACAGATTTCTTCGCTTTTCTCCGTGTCTCTGTGTCTCCGTGGCAGATGAGGTTTTTATGGACATCAAAGGTTATCAGTTCTCCGCCGTCGAGGCGGCCATCAAGAAACCGGGGCGGAAAGACCTGGCCCTGATCTTCTCCGAGGTTCCGGCCCGGGCCTGCGCCGTCTTTACCACCAATGCCGTCAAGGCGGCACCGGTGCTGCTCTCGGCCGCCCGCATCGCCAACGGCACGGCTCAGGCGCTGGTGGTCAACAGCGGCAACGCCAATGCCTGCACTGGTGAACCGGGGATGGTGGCGGCGCGGGAGACGTCGCACCTGGTGGCGGAAGGACTGGAACTACCGGACGATGCGGTTCAGGTCGCCTCAACCGGAGTGATCGGCGTGCAGATGCCGCTGGAACGGGTCAGGAGCGCCATTCCGGCGCTGATCGAAGGACTCTCCTGCGGCACGCTGGACGACGTGGCCCAAGCCATCATGACCACGGACACCTTCCCCAAGATGGAAGCCAGGGCCGGCCGGGCGGGTGGGGTCAGCTATACCGTGGCCGGCATCGCCAAGGGGGCCGGCATGATCATGCCCAACATGGCCACCATGCTCTCCTTCATCATCACCGACGCCGCCGTGGAACCGGCCTTGCTTGACACCGTCTTCCGCCGCGCGGTGGACACCTCCTTCAACATCATCTCCGTGGACGGCGACACCTCCACCAACGACACCTGCCTGATCATGGCCAACGGCCGAGCCGGCAATCCGCCCATTGCGGCCGGGACACCGGAGGCTGCGGCGTTCGAGGCCCTGCTGCACGACGTGCTGCTCTCCCTGGCCAAGCAGATCGTCAAGGATGGCGAAGGGGCAACCAAGTTCGTCGAGGTGCGGATCACCGGCGCCAAGGACGACGCCGACGCCAAACGGGCGGCCATGGCCGTTGCCAACTCCAGCCTGGTCAAGACCGCCTTTTTCGGCCAGGATGCCAACTGGGGGCGTATCTTCTGCGCCGTGGGCTACTCGGGCGCCCAGGTGGACCAGACGCTTTTGTCGCTCCGCTTCGACGACGTCTGCATGGCCAAAAACGGCCTCTTTGCCGGCGGCGATGCCGAGGCACGGGGTACCGAGGTGCTCAAGAAGAAGGAATTCACCGTCACCGTGGACCTGGGGCTGGGGAGCGGCATCGCCACCGTGTACACTTCGGACCTGTCTCACGAATACGTCAGCATCAACGCCGATTACCGGACCTGAACCATACCATGTGAAGAGCCTCCTCACCGGAGGCTTTTCACATTTCGACCACGTTGTAACACCAGAGGCCTGCCGTGCGCCGCATCCCTGCCTTTCTCATAATCTGTCTCCTGTGGTACGCCTCCCCGCTCCGCGCCGCCGACGAACTGATGGACAACGCCCGTACCGCCACCATCGAATTTCTCATGGAAAACGCCATTGCCCACGGCCTCATCACCGGCAGTGTAATCGTGGTCGGAAACCGTGACGGCATCCTGTACACCGCGTCCCGGGGTCGCCTGACCCCGGCTGCCGATGCTCCGCCCCTCAGCGAGCGGACCATGTTCGACATCGCCTCACTGACCAAGGTATTCGCCACAACGCCCGCGATCATGAAGCTTCTGGATGAGGGGCGCATCACCCTGACGGACCCGCTGACCCGCTGGTTTCCCGAATTCGACGGCACCGGCCGGGAGGATGTCACCATCCTCAACCTGCTGACCCACACCTCCGGGTTCTACGACGTCTCCTTTGGCACGGATGAGCCGTTGAAAACCGCCATCAGGAAGATTGCGATGCAGAAAGGCGGGAGGGTTCCGGGCAATCGTTTCCACTATGCCGATATCAATTTCATCTTGCTGGGCGAACTGGTCCGGCGGGTTTCGGGCACCACGCTCGACCATTTCTGCCAGGAGCACTTCTACGGCCCCTTGGGCATGAACGACACCATGTTCCTGCCGCCACGGGAACGGGTGCCGATCATTGCGCCGACGTATGGATCGAGAAATGAAGCGGTTTTCGGAGTTGTGCAGGATGAAAACGCACGCCTGCTGGGGGGGGTGGCGGGACATGCCGGGCTGTTCAGCACCGGCGCCGACCTGGGCCGGTTTGCCCTCATGATGTTGAACAACGGGATGCTCGACGGCAGGTTCATCTTTCCGGAGCGGATCGTGACCCAGATGACGGCACCCTACTTTTACAGTGACGGCCATGTGGTACGGGGCCTGGGATGGGATATCCTGTCCCCCTATTCGGCGCCCAAGGGGAGTTTCTTCTCGGAGATGTCGTTTGGCCATACCGGCTACAGCGGTTCGTCCGTATGGATAGATCCCCAGCGGAACCTGTTCGTGATCCTGCTGACAACACGCCTCGACTACCGGGACATCAGGCTGTTCAACCGCCTGCGCAGCGACATCTCAACCCTTGCCGCGGCGGTGTTTTTGTCTTCCGGCAAAAAGCATGCCCAGGTCGAAACGCCGCAAAGCCCCTGAATGGCTTAAAACTTGACACCCCAGAGGCCATATGCTAGCTTTTCTCCGTACTTCCATTTCTTCCGTACCCACCGCACAAGGGAGGCACCGATGAGCATCAAGATTCTCCTTGCCGACGACAGCATCACCATTCAGAAGGTGATCGGCATTATTTTCGGGGGCGGAGAGTACAGTCTCCCCGTGGTGGATAACGGCAGGGCCGCCATTGACAGGGCGCATGATGTTTCTCCCGATGTCTTGCTCATCGATGCCCTCATGCCGGGCATGTCCGGCTATGAAGTCTGCGAAACCATTCGGTCAACCCCTGACCTGGCCCAGAAACCGATCCTGCTCCTGACCGGCTCTTTTGAGCCGTTTGACGAACCCAGAGCCCGGACGTGCGGCGCCGATGACTTCCTGGCCAAGCCGTTTGAATCCCAACAGATCATAACCAAGGTCAAGGAACTGTACGCACTGGGTATATCCCGTGCCGGCGCCGCCCCGCAACCGGAACCCCGGTCGGCCGTGCCATCGGCAACCGCTGCACCAGGCACTGTCCCGGGAGTCAGCGCGGACGATATCTGGGGTGCCTTTACCCCCGCGACGGAGCCCTCCCCGGCCGTCACCGGGTCTGACTGGACCCCGGTAGGGCGACAAACATTCGCGGTGGAGGAAGAGGCGATCGCCGAACCTCCCGCACCCACCATAAACGCCCTCGAACCGCCGGGCTTTGGGGATGCCTTCGGGGAGATATCCTTTAGCGATGAGCCGGCGCCGGTTGCGGCGAAAGATGCTCCGATAGCACCGGTCGCCGATACATTCATTGAACCCGCCCCATCCTTTGAAGTGTCCGCAGCCCCGGCCTTCACCGGAACCGTTGCGCCGTTTGATGCAGCCGGTATCGCGTCCGGCTTTGTCGAAGCGCCGGCTGCGCCCTTTTCCCCAACGGTCGAATCCACCCCCCCGGTTCTGACCGAGGAACAGCTCAGGGCCGCCCTGTCTGTGGTTTCCCGGGACGTCATCGAGCGGATCGTCTGGGAGGTGGTCCCGGATCTGGCGGAGGCGCTTATCAAGGATGCCATACGCAAGATCAAGGAAGGGGTATAGCGTCACCACTACCGCCGTTATGTATGAACAACAGCGGGGATGCTTACACATCCCCGTTTTTATTGTTATCATTCACACTCGTCAGCCGGGAGCCGTACCATGATCAGAAAGGCCATTGCCAAGGTCGTTGAAAGGGAGAATCTGAGCGAAGCGGAAATGATCGAGGTAATGAACCAGATCATGTCGGGGGAATGCACTCAGGCCCAAATCGGCTCGTTCATCACCGCTCTGCGCATGAAGGGCGAAACCGTCGAAGAGATCACCGGCGCGGCGCGGGTCATGCGTGAGCGGGCCACGCCGATCCGGGTCGGCCGGAACGTGCTGGACATCGACCGCGACGACATCAATATCGACCGGGAAACCATCCTGGACGTGGTCGGCACCGGCGGCGACGGCACCAATACCTTCAATGTCTCCACCACCGTCACCTTCGTGGTCTCGGCCTGCGGGGTCAAGGTGGCAAAGCACGGCAACCGTTCGGTGTCATCCCTCTGCGGCAGCGCCGATGTGCTGGAGAAACTGGGCGTAAACCTGGATGTCACCCCTGAGACCGTGGAACGGTGCATCACCGAGATCGGCGTCGGATTTCTCTTCGCGCCGGCCCTGCACGGCGCCATGAAGCACGCCATCGGTCCGCGCCGTGAGATCGGCATCCGTACCATCTTCAATATCCTGGGACCCCTTACCAATCCGGCCGGGGCCGATTGCCAGGTCATGGGGGTCTACCGGGCCGATTTGGTGGAAAAATTGGCCGGCGTGCTGCATAATCTGGAGTGCCGCCACGGCTTCGTGGTGCATGGCTCGGACGGCATGGACGAAATGACCCTGACCGGAGAAACCCTGGTGGCCGAGGTCACCCCGTCGGGTGTCGCGCTGACGACCGTTGCGCCGGAGCACCTTGGTCTGGCCCGCTGCCCGATGGAGGCCCTCAAGGGTGGCGATGCCGCGGCCAACGCACTGATCGTCCGTTCGGTCTTGGACGGGGAACGGGGACCACGGCGCGACATCGTCCTTCTGAATGCGGCATACGCACTGGTGGCGGCCGGCAAAGCCGCCACGCCAGCCGACGGCATCACCCTGGCCGCCGAGGCCATCGACTCGGGCCGGGCGCTGCAACAGTTGAAAAAGCTGGCGGAGCTGACCAATCAGGTATGATGGTCGATCAATCGGGAGACAGCCCATGAACATACGCCTTTCCCGCCATGCCAGAGGGAGGATGAGACTGTATGGAATTCATCAGGAGGATATCAAACGGCCATAAACAATCCGGACTGGACCGTGATAGACGGAGACAACACCACTACTGTCAGAGGGTTTACCGGCAAATACTCCGGTTATCCTCTTAAGGTGGTATATTGTTCTAAAAATGGGGAGACACTGGTGATTACGGCGTATCCATTGAAAAAGAAACGGGAGGAGCCATGAAGGTAAGTTATGACCAGGAAGTGGATGTGGCCTATATCCAACTTTCCAGCCACAAACCGGACGGTGGTGTGGAACTGGCTGATGGGGTTGTGCTTCACACAACGGCAACCGATGAAATCGTCGGAATCGAAATATTGAACGCCAAGTCCAGAATTTCTCTGAACTCGCTGTACCACTATGAGCTCAAACGGCCAAAGACTTCGGCACCACGCAGTATCCCTAAAAGACATACTGCGGTTGCGGTTGGGAAATGAGGATGATTATGTCTACTTTGGTCGCAATATACGGAATTCGTAGTGAACGTTGAACAAAACCAAACGAAAGCAACCATCATGACCACTGACACCCCCGACATCCTCAAAAAGATCATTACCCATAAACGGGAAGAAGTTGCCGCTGCCGGGGCAGCCGTACCCATCAGCGACCTGAAGAGCCGCATCGCCGATCTGGAGGACACGCCGCGCGGCTTTGAACGTCACCTGCGCGAGGCCGCGGCATCGGACTGGACCGCCATCATCGCCGAGGTCAAGAAGGGTTCCCCCAGCAAGGGGATCATCCGCCCGGATTTCGATCCCCTGGAGGTCGCCGAGACCTACGCAGACAACGGCGCCACCTGCCTGTCGGTACTGACCGACGAACATTTTTTCCTGGGGCATCTGCGCTTCCTGGCCCTGATCCGCGAAACCGTCTCCCTGCCGCTGCTGCGCAAGGACTTTATCTGCGACCCGTACCAGATCTACGAGGCCCGTGCAGCCGGGGCAGACGCCATCCTGCTGATCGCCGCCATGCTTGACCTGAATCAACTGCGCGAATTCCATGCCCTGGCCCGTGAACTGCATCTCGACGTGCTGCTGGAAGTCCACGACGAGGCCGAGGCGGAGACCGCTTTGCAAACCGATTGCACCCTGATCGGTGTCAACAACCGCAACCTGCGTACCTTTGTCACCGACCTGGGCACCACGGCCCGCCTGGCCCGCATGATGCCGCCGAATTGTCTGTTGGTGGCCGAAAGCGGCATCGATTCCCGCGCTGATATCGAACGCCTCCTGGCCGATGGCGCCAAGGCATTCCTGATTGGTGAGTCACTGATGCGGGAGAATGATATCGGGGCAAAGCTGCAGGAACTGTTGAACCCCTGAAACCGGTCCTTGAACCGGTGTCCATACCAGTGTCGGAGGGTACGAATGGCAGGCAAACAAGGCATCACCCTGGCGATAATCGCCTTTGCAGTCTATATTGTCGGCGGAATCGGCTGTTTTGGCGGGATTGTGATGATCGCCTTCATGAAGGGACGCAACCTGTGGGGATGGGGTGACGCTCGCACCATCGGCTATCTTTTTCTCTTTGTGGGGCTCTGCCTCTCGATCCTGGGCGTTCTGCTGATGCGCATCTTCAGGAACCGGGGGCTTTGACCATCAACCCACTTTCACGGCGCGGCCGGGAATCCCTGTTCCCTCAGCAGGCTCAGCGACCGCAGCAGATCGAGCGCCCGGCTGAGCTGATAGTCCTTTGCCACGTCAGGCTCCCCTCTGCCGCCATGGAATGACCCCAGGGGCGCCTTGACGACATTCCCCTTGTCCTGCTGTGGCGCCACCAGGCGGTTCTCCAGGTCCTTTTCCCGGATATTTTCTTCCGTTGACCCATTGTTCTCGACCGGCCTGGCGGTACCTACCTCGATATCAGGCGTGATACCCCTGGCTTGGATGGAGCGGCCACTGGGGGTATAGTAGAGCGCCGTGGTCAGCTTGAGCGCGCCACCGTCGGGCAGGTCG